>JASLLI010000006.1 GCA_030747125.1 Fidelibacterota bacterium
TAAGCTCAGAAGTTCTAACTTTTCTTCTCCGTTCATCAAAGATTTCAAGGGAGAGCTTAACAACTTCTCTTATTCTTCGGTTATGGGCAACTGAAACAAAGAGGACAGGATAGTATGCAAGAGCAGGGAATTGATCTGTGATATCCAGATGATACTCCTTCAAAGTTTCTGTCTCTTTTTCAACTAAATCCCATTTATTTACCACTACCATAAGTCCCTTTCCGGAATCTATCACATGGCGGATGATATCCTTATCCTGATTATTAAACCCCTTATCTGCATCAATGAGAACTGCAGCCACATCACATTCATCAATCACTCTGAAAGTACGGATGGTGCTGTAAAATTCAATATCCCCGGTGATCTTTGATTTTTTCCTCAGTCCTGCTGTATCAATGAGCCGGATATCCCTTTTATTATAGCGCAGGAAGGAGTCCACAGAATCTCTGGTGGTGCCGGCAATGGGGGTTACGATGGATTTCTCCTCTTGTAATAGAGAATTCATCAGAGATGATTTACCAACATTGGGCATACCTACAATGGCTAAGTTGATACAATCCTCACGCGTACGGGTTTGGTATTTCTCTGCTGGTAGTTTATCATGAATATTATCCAACATATCCCCAATGGAGCGGTTATTCTGTGCGGAAATACTATAGAATTCGCCCAACCCCAATTCATAAAATTCCATTGCCTGAGTTTCCTGCTGCTTTTCATCAATTTTATTGATTGCTAAAATGAAGGGTTTTTCTGATTTTTGAACTTGTTCTGCCAAAATTCTGTCTGAAGAAGTGATGACTGATCTGCCATCCATAACCAGAATGACCAGGTCAGCTTCCTCAGCTGCAATTTCTGCCTGAAATCTTACATGAGCATCAATGACATCATCAGAATCAGGTATATAGCCGCCAGTATCTATTACATTAAAAAATCGTCCTCTCCAGTCAAAAGTTCCATACACTCTGTCACGGGTTACTCCCTCTTCAGGGGAAACAATGGAATGCACTGCCCCCACCAATCGGTTGAATAAAGTGGACTTCCCCACATTGGGCTTTCCTAATATAGCAATGGTGGGATTAGCCACGAATCAAAGTTCCAATTAATTCTGAAAAACTGTCATTACTGATCAGCAGAGGTGTTTTTATGGCAGTGGAAATATCTTCAATGCTGAGGTCATCCAAAGTTTTTGTGCCTTCATCATTGAGGATTCTATGGCTCATCCAGACAGCATCGCCTAATTCAAGGGATGATAATTGAGAAATGATATCCGTTCCTGTGAGTAATCCTGAAACGGTTACAGAATTACCGTAAAAATTATTCACAATAGGAATTAAATCTACAGACAAATTCTTAATCTTGTTCAATTTTGGGAGTACCTTTTCCTTAAATATAGAGTGAACCAAGGTGCCGGTGGCAATACTAATATGTGTTCGAGTGGGAATTGTTTCTGGGAAAAAGGCTAATTCTTCCTCGAATCTATTTAAAAAGGAACGCACCTGCCCTACCCCATTTTCCGCTAAGTCAAAGTTTCCATACTCTTCAGTTGGGGGAAATTCCTTCCCTGCAAGGATGTACCATTCGTCAGACAGCAGAACAAAAGCTGAATTCTTCCCGGGGAATTTATTTCTTAATGTAGGGAGCTTCTTTATAAGGTTTTCTGCATAGGTTTTGTCTACCGATTCCAAATGCATCAACCCCTCACGATGACCGGTAAGTCCGACAGGAACAATTGAGCAGGAACCAAGCAGCGGGAAAAACTGGTATAAATCTTTCAGAGTACCTTCAAGATATTTGCCGTCATTTACTCCAGGCATGAGGACGATCTGTGTATGTAATTCGATATTGTTTTCAGTAAGAAAAGTTAATTTGTCGAGAAGGTTATCATCTCGTTTATACAGAAATAACTTTTGGCGTAAATCCGGGTCCGTCACATGAACAGAAATATAAAGAGGAGAAAGTCGCTGTTCAACAATACGGTTCAATTCATTCTGCCCCATATTTGTCATGGTAATATAATGACCATATAAATAGGACATTCTGTAATCTCCATCCCGGAAATACATCCCATCTCGCATATTGGGAGGATTTTGATCGACAAAGCAAAATACACAGTCATTGGCACAACTACGGATTTTCATTTCTTCAAACTCCACCCCTAAATCATCATCGTACTCCTTTTCCACTTCAACCTGTTCAATTTTCCCGTCTATTTCAAAATCGAGAATGAGAGATTCTTCAGTAATACGAAATTGGTAATCCAGTTCATCCTGGACTCGTTTTCCGTTTATACGTATAAGCCGGTTCCCCGGCTGAATGCCAATTTCCGCACCCAGACTCTCCGGATGTACTTTAGTGATCTTCAATGAGAATTTTCAGAAAATAATAGTCTGGAAATTTACTGACCCTTGGGATGGAATTAATATGGATATTAAGGGAAACATGTTTTCAGTATACATGATTGGTTAGTATAATATTACCACTTTGTTAAACCTGAATTTTTGAGGACTAGTACATTGGTTATAGAAGATAAAAATATCGTTTTGGCAGCAACCTGTCTGCTCATGTCTGTAGCAGATGCAGATGAAGTTTTAGAGGATGGTGAACTCCATATCATAGAGGATATCATTAAGGATTTCTTTGAGTTACCACAGGAAGAAGCCACAGGGTTCGTTCAATCCGCACAAAATAAATTAAAAGCTACTGCTGGTCTGTTTGAATTTGGGCAAATCTTAAATACTAAGTTCAACCACCAGGAAAAACTTGAATTTATCGAATGTGTTTTTGAGGTGGCTTATGCTGATGGAGATTTACATTATTTGGAACATCACACCATAAAAAAGATTGCCCATATTCTCCATATTGAACGGGATGAGATTATTGCTGCCAAAGCAGAAATTAAAGCGTATTTGGATTAAAAAAGTAAATAGTACGATTGTAATTTTGTCGTAATATTTTGGAAAAACTTCCGTGTGAGCTCAGTAGAACGCTCATAAAACATAATAGGATAATTCGCTTAAATTTGTGACCTTTCGTGGTTAAACAAAAAAGCCCCTGATAGATCAGAGGCTTTGCACACATGGATAAAGAGTTCAATTATTCCATAATTTCTTTTTCTTTGGCATCTAAAATTATATTTAGTTCTTTTACATGATCATCCGTCATTTCCTGGATATTATCCATAGCACGACGCAAGTTATCTTCAGAAAGATCATGCTCCTTCTCAGACTTTTTTAAATGATCGTTGGCATCCCGACGGATATTTCTCACTGCCACTCTTCCCTCTTCAATAATTTTGTAAGCAATTTTTACCAATTCTTTTCTCCGCTCTTCCGTAAGTGCAGGAATATTCAATCTAATTACATTGCCATCATTATTTGGAGTAATCCCCACATCAGATCCAATAATCGCTTTTTCAATGAGCTCTAATGAGTTTGGGTCAAAGGGTTGAACCACCAGGAGCTGCCCTTCAGGCACAGATACATGCGCAATATTATTCAGCGGAGTAGGTGTACCATAATAGTCAACCTTAATACCATCAAGAATGCTGGTAGAAGCTCTCCCCGTGCGAATGGTTGACACTTCATGCCGGTAATGATCAACTGCCTTGTTCATCCTGTCTTTTACATCAACAAATAATTCATTAATCATAAGAAATATCTCCTCTTAAGATACTGTCGTGCCTGTTGGAACCGCATTGACGATATCCACTAAGCCATTTTTACTTTTGATATCGAAGACGATTATAGGAAGGTTATTTTCCTTACATAAAGTTACTGCAGTCAAATCCATTACCCGCAATTCTTTTTCAATGACTTCTTTGAATGTAAGAGAATCAAATTTAGTAGCATCCGGGTCTAATTCAGGGTCAGCTGAATATACGCCATCCACCTTGGTGCCTTTAATAATCACATTTGCATTGATTTCAATGGCTCGCAGTGCAGCGGCAGTATCTGTACTGAAATAGGGATTCCCCGTCCCACCTGCAAAAATGACAATTCTGCCCTTTTCTAAATGGCGGATACCTCGGCGGCGGATATACGGTTCGGCTAATTGGGTAATGGAAAGGGCGGACATGACACGGGTATCACAGTCCAGTTTTTCCAGAGTGGACTGCAATGCCACAGAGTTCATGATAGTTGCCATCATGCCAATATAATCACCGGGCACTCTATCTAACCCTTTGGATCCTGCTGATATGCCACGGAATATATTTCCACCACCAATGACAATGCCCACCTGAATCCCCATATTCGCTATCTGTTTTATTTTCAGAGCAAGTTGCTGGGTAATTTCAGGGTCTATTCCAAAACCTCTGTCCCCCGCCAATATTTCACCGCTGAGTTTAAGTAAAATGCGGTGCATGCGGGGAGATTTCATATCTGTGGTGGATTTAGTTATTGGAGGGGTCTGAGTTTTCTGCAGATTCACCAAGCTGATACCGGACAAAACGGGTTATCAGAATATTTTCACCCAGTTTTGCAACGGTTTCAGTCAGCATATCCTGAACGGTTTTATCAGGGTCTTTTACAAATGCCTGCTCCATTAAGACATTTTCCTGGTAAAATTTATTTAACCTGCCTTCTATCATTTTTTCAATGATGTTTTCAGGTTTTCCACTCTGGCGTGCCTGCTCAGCATAGATTTCTTTTTCACGGTCTAAGACTTCTTGTGGAATTTCTTCACGAGTTATTGCCATAGGAGCAGAAGCGGCAATATGCATGGCAATGTCTTTACTCAAATCTTTGAAGTCGTCAGTATTGGCAACGAAGTCAGTTTCACAGTTTATTTCAAGCAATACTCCTAACTTTGATCCGGGATGGATATAGGGAAAAATCAACCCTTCTTTGGCTGATCTACCGGACTTCTTACGAGCCTTTGCAATACCTGACTTTCTTAAAATATCAATGGCTTCTTCTAAATTGCCGGATGCTTCCTTCAATGCATTTTTACAATCCATCATGCCCGCACCGGACATCTCTCTTAATTCTTTAACTGCAGATGCAGAAATAACTGACATGTGCCTTACTTCTCCTGATTTTCTTCTGTGGTTTCTTCTACTAATTCTTCTTCAGAGGGACTATCCTCATCAACAGCAGTTTTTTCAGCAGGTTCAGTCTCTTCTGTCGCTTCTTCTGTTGTTTCTTCTACAAGAGTGTCTTCTGTATTTTCGGATGTTTCCACCTCCTCAACAGCCTCCGGAATATCTTCAGATACGGTTCCACCTGTTGCTTCAATTATCGTATCAGCAATATAATTCACTACCAAAGAAATGGTTTTCATGGAATCATCATTGGCAGGAATGGGGAAATCAATGTTTCCGGGGTCTGTATTGCTGTCAACTATACCAAAAGTGGGAATACCTAAAATCTCTGCTTCAGATATGGCGATTCTCTCATGGATACCATCAACAAAGAAAAGAGCTGAGGGGAGATGTTTCATATCCTTAATACCTCGGTGAAGATCAGCAAGCTTAACCCGCTCTCTTTCCAGACTGTTTAATTCCTTTTTGGTGAGATTGGCATAAATATCTGAGGATTCTTTTTCAAGTATCAGCAGCCGTTTTATGCTTTTTTTAATAGTACCATAGTTGGTTAAAGTTCCGCCCAGCCAGCGTTCAACAATATAGTACATTCCGCATCGGTCTGCTGCCTGCTGAACAGCATCTTTTGCCTGTTTTTTTGTACCTACAAATAATACAGAACCACCACCTCTCACAATTTTTGTGAGCTCAGTGGCTACTCTTACCATGCACTGGCTGGTTTGTTCCATATCAATGATATACACTCCGTTTTTCTTCATTGATATGTAATTCTTAAAATTAGGATGCCACCTGTGGGTGGGATGCCCAAAGTGTGCACCTGCTTTAATTAATTCTTCAACTGTAATATGGTTCATATAAATAAAATATCCTTTATCTTTTTGAGAATTGGAATCGTTTCCGTGCGCCTGGCTGGCCATATTTTTTCCGCTCCACTTCTCTTGAATCACGAGTAAGCATACCCGCCTGTTTTAACTCGCCTCTGTGGTCAGCGTTCACTTTTTCAAGACAGCGGGCAATCCCTAAACGGATAGCTCCCGCCTGACCGGATAATCCTCCGCCATTCACATTCACGGAAATATCATATTTACCTGCAATGTTGAGAAGTTCCAGAGGTTGTTTTAATACCATTTTTAAAGTATCTCTTCCGAAATAGTTTTCAATGGGGCGGTTATTGATAGTGTAAGCACCCTTTCCTGAAGAAATGTTCACACGGGCTACGGAAGATTTACGACGCCCTGTTGCAGACCAGAATTCACCTTTCTTTACCATCGGTTTCCTTTAGTTAAATTGAAATTGTTTGTGGTTGCTGTGCAGCATGGGGATGAATATCTCCTGAATATACTTTGAGATGTTTCAATAGTTTTCTGCCCAAACGATTGTGAGGCAGCATCCCTTTTACAGCGTTCATGATAATCCGTTCAGGATGTACCTCACGGACTTTCTTTAAATTAATTTGTGTTACCCCTCCCGGGTACCCGGAATGTCGGAAATAGGATTTATTTTCTTCTTTATTTCCGGTGAGTTTAACTTTTTCAGCATTGATCACCACTACAAAGTCACCCATGTCCATGTGTGGAGTAAAATTAGTTTTCTGTTTTCCCCTAATCACCTGGGCAATACGGGAAGCCAGACGCCCCAGGGTTTTCCCCTCAGCATCAATTATATACCAGTCTCGTGTAATATCTTTCGCACGAACAGAAATAGTTTCCATTAATTATCCTTAATTAAAATGCGTAATTTTGGCTAAATATACAGCCTATAAAGTTAGAGGGATTTAATTAACCCTGTCAAGGAATTATCCTGTCAGGATTTAAAGGATTTTTTACCTGATATTGTCTGCTGAATTCTGCCTTTAAATTTCATACCCAGCATAGGGCTGTTTTTTGAACGGGAATGGATATGTTCCGGTTTGAATTCCCACTCCTCCTCAGGGTCAATTATATTCAGGTTGGCAGGTGAGTTTTCTTCAATTCCATTTAAGGGGAAATTCATAATTCGGGCTGGTTTACTGGTAAGCCATTGGATGACTTTTTCGGTGGATGCACCTGCCTGTCTCAGTACGGTGTGGCTCAATGCAAAAGCTGATTCCAGTCCAATCATGCCACAGGGTGCATGAATAAAATTCATCTCTTTTTCCTCAATTGTATGAGGTGCATGATCTGTAGCAATGCAGTCAATGGTACCATCTAATAAGCCTTCAATCAATGCCTCAGTGTCTGTTTTGGTTCTCAATGGAGGAGCCACCTTTGCATGCGTATCATATTCTCTTAATGCCTCCTGAGTCAATCCAATATGATGAGGAGTGACTTCGGCAGTAACCTGAATATTTTTTGCTTTATATCTGCGAATCAATTCAACTGAACGCTTGGTGGAAACATGAGGGACATGAATTCTGCCACCGGTATAATCTGCAAGTTCCAGATCACGGAATACCATCACTGACTCTGATATATCCGGATTGCCCGGAAGCCCTAATCTAGTGGAAAATGCAGATTCATTCATCACCCCATCATTTCGCAGGGGAATATCTTCTGCATGATTGATTACGGGAATATTATACTTTTGTGCATATTCTAATGCATAGCGGAAAACCTGACCATTTTGCACAGGGAGCCCGTCATCAGACACAGCAACGGCTCCTGCTGCCACCATCTCTCCTATTTCTGCCAGCTCCTCCCCCTTTTGCCCCAGAGTGATTGTACCTATGGGGTGAATAGTAATGGGTAAATCAGCAGACTTTTCAATGATGTAACGAATAGATTCCGGATTGTCTAAGGGCGGATCAGTATTAGGCATAACACAGACGGTGGTAAAACCCCCTGCCATGGCAGCTAATGCCCCCGTTTCCAAAGTCTCTTTATCTTCTCTGCCTGGTTCCCTGAAATGAGCATGTATATCAATAAAACCGGGAGTTATGATTTTATTTGTACAATCAATCACCTTCGCTAATTTATCCGGTTTCACCTTGCCGATTTGTTTAATGACACCGTTATGAATCAATAGATTAGCTTTAACAGATGTATCCGAAAAAGGATCATATAAATTGCCACCCTCTAATATGAGGGATGCAGGAAGTTTAGAAATCAATGTCCGCCCTCCTCTTCTTGTGCTAATAACAAATATAAAATACTCATCCGCACTGCTACTCCATTTAAAACCTGATCTAAAATAATGGCCTGATCTCCATCTGCAATAGAGCTGTCTATTTCCACACCGCGATTCATGGGTCCCGGGTGCATAATGACTATTTCTTTTTTATGGTTCCGAAGTCTTTCTTCAGTAATACCAAAGAAATCCCGGTACTCTCTTACGGACGGAATAATACCAATCCCCATTCTTTCTCTTTGGATACGAAGTATATTCAGGGCGTCAGCCCATTCAATCACTTCATCAATATTATGGTTTACTTCTACTCCCAGGTCTTCAATCCCAACAGGAATGAGGTGAGGAGGTCCGCATAAGGTGACAGATGCTCCCATTTTGATTAATCCGTGAATATTTGAAAGAGCCACCCTGCTGTGACAGATGTCTCCGACGATGGCGATATTGAGCCCTTTGATCTTGCCAAATTTTTCCTGGATGCTCATCATATCCAATAAAGCCTGAGTAGGATGCTCATGGGTTCCGTCACCTGCGTTTACTACCACTGCATCAACGAACCTGCTAAGTTGCAGGCAGGAGCCGGGGACCGGATGCCGCATGACGACACAATCCATTTTCATAGCATGAATATTCTGGATGGTATCTTTAAGTCCTTCCCCCTTAGCAACTGAAGATGAACTGGCTGAGAAATTGGTCACATCTGCAGAGAGTCTCTTCTCCGCTAATTCAAAAGAGATTCTGGTTCTGGTGGAATTTTCAAAAAATAAATTCACCACATTAATACCGGTAAGAGACGGCACTTTTTTAATGGGGCGTTCTAAGACTTCCCTGAAGGTAAAGCCGGTATCAATGAGTTTTTGAATATCCTCAGCGGGAGTGTGTTCCAGACCGATTAAATGCCTGTTTTGCAATGCACCCATCAGTCTTTTTCTTTATATTCCACAAGCAGCACAGCATCCTCATTATCTTCTTCTTCCACATGTACATGTATATGTTCATTCACCGAAGTGGGATAGTTTTTCCCTATATAATCTGCACGGATGGGAAGCTCTCTATGTCCTCTGTCCACCAATACGCCTAATTGAATGGTAGCAGGCCGCCCATAAGCAAATACTTCATCCATAGCAGCCCGGATAGTTCGCCCGGTGTATAGTACATCATCTATGAGTATAATATCCTTATCTGCAACTTCAAACAATATATTTGAAGCGCCCACTTTGGGAGAGCCTAAATTGGTTCGAAAATCATCCCGGTAAAAAGTGACATCCAGAGTACCCAGATTGATGGTATTGCCTGACAATTCTTCAATGAGTTTATGTAAGCGACGGGCAAGGTGGTCACCTCTGGTTCGAATTCCAATGAGAGCAATATTATCCAGGTCTTCATTGTGTTCAATAATTTCATGGGCAAGGCGTATGAGGCTGCGCTCAACTTCTCTCTTGCCGGAAAGTTTAGCTTTGATTTTATCCATAATTATTGGGGTGGAATTTCCTGCTGCTACAGTGAGGAGGGCTTCCTTTTCCGCCTCCCGGACAGAATTAAAGGAAATTCGCAGAGGTTAATTTATACCCTTTTACTTCTGATTAAAAAAAGGATTCCACTTTTATTCTGCACATTTGATTCACTTCCTTCTAATTTTACCCATGCATAAATTAATGGATAAATACATCCTTACCCTATTCAGCAGTAAAGCCGTCATGGCCCTGCTGGGGTTTATCATCATCTTTCTATTGGTGGATATCTTTGACCATTTGGATCACATTATGGATTCTACTATGCCGCGTATTGCGATCATCCAATATTATTATCATTCTGTTCCCTGGTATGCCAGTATCGGTCTGCCTATGTCTCTGTTATTAGCAACAGTTTTCACTATGGGCATTCTGCAGAAAAACCATGAACTCAGTGCTTTAAAAGCATCTGGAATATCTGTTAATAGATTAAGCATTCCCCTGCTTCTTATCGGGATTCTTTCCAGCATTTTTTCCTTTTATTTTGATAATCTGTTTGTAACAGATCATATGGAGAAACGATATGAATTGGGTTCAAAATACAATTTGGTAAGTTCCCGATCAAATAAAATTAAAAAGAAGGATATTTTCCGGCAGGAATCACAGGATAAAGTATTGGGAATACAAAGGTACAATTTCAGAAACCAAACCGCTCATGGAATTTCCATTCAGAATTTTCAATTTGGTGAACTTGCCTCTCGACTTGATGCACCTATCATGCGTTGGAATACGGAAAATGAAAACTGGCTGCTTCAGCAATACTATACTCGCGACTGGGATGAGGATTCCCTCCATTTTCAGGAATCAAAACAGGATACAGTTTTACAATTGAATTTTACTCCAACTGATTTAACCCAATCCACAGTTAAACCTGAAGAAATGAATTATTGGGAATTAAAACAATTTGTTGAAAAATTAGAATATTACGGTGTTAAAGATCCCCGATGGGCTGTTAATATGCATTTTAAAACTGCCTTTGCCTGTACCAGTTTTCTCATGATGCTTTTTGGTATATCTCTTTCTATCCGAAAGCCCCGCAGCAGTCTAGCAGTGGGTATTGGAGTCTCTGTTTTTGTTATTTTTTTATATTATGTGGGAATAAAAACAGGGCAGTCTCTGGGCTATAAAGGAACCCTTCCCCCTCTATGGTCTGTTTGGCTGCCAAACTTTATTTTTTTCTGCATTGGTGCTATCATGTTCAAACGCACCCGTACCTGACCTTCTACCTCTGCCATACAAGTCCCATTGCCACATTAAATCCTTTTGCTTCATTTAATGAAAAGCCACCATGAAAGGCAACGGCCGTATCCCAACGGAAATTTCCTATTTTGATACCATACCCCAGACTCATGGATTTTTCGGTAAAACCGCCAAAGCTGTAACCGATTCTTATAGTGGCTGGTTTAAATTTCATAAGCTCTGCACCAAGTGACATCCTCCAAGATGAACTTGATCCCCTCCGATTTGAAAACCCTGTTACCAGATCGCCAGCAAGAAGCCCGTATTCTTCAATGTTTTTAGAAACTCCCAATCTTAAATACATGGGTTGGCGGGTGGTAAAGGGGTTTTCTGCACCAGATGCAAAATCATAGTAGCTTGGAGCTTCTTTTTCCACATCATTTTCCCCTATAAGATCATTCAAACTGTATTTACCTCCGGAGGGTAATAGATAGGCATTTTCATTTAGCTGTACCAAATAAGAGGAGTCCTCATTGGAGAAATTTACCATTTCCATATCCGTTACTGATATGACCTTGTAGGTCTCAAGATAAATTAGGGGATCAATGGTTTCTTCTGTAAAGGATAAAGCTGTAACTGAGTCCATCACAATACTCATTAACATAAACTCATTTGGGCGCAGGTACCAGTCTCCTGCTGCAGATAATGAATTTTCAAGTGAACTACGCATAATATGATCCTGCGTCCATGTAACGGTTCCTAATAAATTAATTACAGAGATGCCAGCCTGAATCCCTGAGGCAGATTCCTTAGTGGTAAATCCCACATCCAAACCAAGCCCTGAACCTCCCACTGCCTGCTGAATTAGATATTGGTTCTTCCCTGTAAATCCGGAAACATCTGTGGTGAGATATGGAGTGTTCACAGACTCCAATCCCATATAAAAGAGCCCTAAAATATATTTGAGGGTAACTCCGGCAGAGAATTTGGAAAACTGATGTCCGTAAGATACACCTGATTCAAGGGTCTGAATGATGAACTGATCCATATCCAGGGATATATTTTTCCCGAAGGGGTTACCAAATAAAAGGAAGTCAACAAAGCCATCAGGAAGTCCAATATCAATATTTGAGCTGAGTTGAGTTGTAAAAGCAATGCGTCGCGTTGAAAAGTTAATGAGGGGAAAAGGTAATTCAATAGTCTGCATAATGCGTAGTCCATTACCACCAAACAAATCATAAAACTGAGATTTGGGAAAGTAATTATATGCCAGAGAATCTTCCAGATGCACTCCGGTTATGGTGTTATAATTTGCCAGAGAGAAAAAATTATTGCTTAGTCCTAATGAGAAATTCATCAAATTTAGGGAGGGTCGTTTATAAACCCCTAAGTTTGCAGGATTAATTCCAACACAACGATACCCCTGTGCAAGTGTAGTGTATGCACCGCTTAAACCTGCCATACGGGCATCTGTATTTGCCTGGGCTGTGAGTGGACTGATTCCAAGGAAAAGTGAAAAAAATATGAGCAGAAAATTTCTCAAGGGCCTGAAGTGGTAATGATGAGTGTATCTCTTTCTCTCCCCAATCCACCTGTATCTAATGTGAGAGTTAAGTATGCCTGTACTCCAATGGTATTAGTGGTCTGGAAAGTAAGTGGTATATATGAAGTGTCATTTTCAGTTGCAGACTGAATTGGACTTCCATCAAAAGTAATCATAGGAATATTGTAGCGGTTTTCCTCAGTAAAGAGCCAATTCATACGAGTGGTATCAATGGATACATTTGAATTATATACTTCAGGGAATTCAGGATTTACAAATCCTAAATGATAATCAATAGAGTCTGTTGCAGGAAAGCCTAATTCAAACATGCGTCCTATAAAAAACTGTAAGCTGTCCTCTTTAAAAAATTTCACCTCCAATGCCTTTCTGTATTTACCTGCTGAGTCAATAGCAGTAAAATAGACTGAATCAATTACCTCAGATAGTTCCGGTCTCAAAGTATCCCATACGGTAGTGTCAAAATAGTATCCGTAATTTTCCATTTGATAACTACGGTTGGATTCCCAACTGCCTGTAATGAGTGAGTCTAGGAAAAGGGGAAAAACGGTACTGTCTGATATAAGGAGAGATAAATTCCCTCCCAGTGGCGAACGGTTTGTAATGGTAACATTAAGAGCCGCTTCTACCAACGCAGAGTCAATCTGCCCAGAAGTTGAAGGATCCATTGGAGCCATGGAACTTACCTCAGCAGGGATAATGGTCATGGGGTTTTTAAATACAAAAGCAAGAGGTGCAATTAAAGTAAATGTACCCCATATTTGAGAGCCTGGCGCTAAAACTCCCGGTCCATCAATGACAACTCCTCCTCCAATTCCTATATTCTCCGGTGCAAAATTCATTAAATCTACAATGCTGGCAGTCCCCGGTGAATTATTCAGGCTGTCAATTAGAGTCATGGAAGCTTCTTCCGCATCAGGGCTGCAATAATATTGGGTAATTTGAAAATCTTTATTGATTTTGATTAAGGTTCGTGCAGTATCTCCGGTGGTGGAGAATTGACAGTTATAATTATACTTATAAGGAGCTCCTATTTCAGTACTGATGGTTACTTTTTGTGTATCGGTTACACCTGTCTTTGAACCTAACATTTCCATATCCAGACCAACTGGCACTCCGATTTCATTGAAGAATTCAATTTCCATGATGATGTCGTAAAATTCAAATCCTGAAAAACCGTCAGGAATTCCCTCTATGGGGGGGCTTTCAATAGCAGGGAAAGGCAGGCTGTCTGTAACAGCTGCAATATATTCCAACCGCATATTAGTTACATCAATGGTATTTATTTTTGGTACGCCAATCTTAATGGAATCATTCTCCACATTGATAGTGTATTCTCCTGAAGCAATATCTACCTCATAGCCAATTTCGATAGATTTTACCGGTTCTTCTGAAGTTGAGCCATAAGCAAGGAATTTATCACTGATGGATATGGTGGTATCCAGAGTGGTACCTGGAGAGATCGTAAAGGGTAAGATGAGAGAATCAGTTAATTGGATGGAATCAATACCCAGAGAATCATAATCAAAGATATTCTTATAGCTCATTTTCATAAGGAGGTCTGCGATAAATCCATTGGTGATATTAAATTTAAACTGGTTGGGGTAGGTTTCTGTATAGTTCGCAAATTTTGCACGGGTAATAGAGATACCTTCCATAGCAGGGATATCAATGGCTAAAGGCTCTGAGGACGGTGCTTCAATATTTACATCTGCCACCACAGACCCGATCTTATCAAAGGTTGCAGAGAAATTAATTTTTAAGTTTTCTGTTTTACTTTTATCTACGGTCCATCCATTATATTGTGTGCATGTCCCCCCTAATAATGTACATGCTGTATTACAATCAGATTCTATTAAATATCCTAAACCTCCTACACTACATTCATATCCGATACAATCATGTGATTCATCTAAAATTTTTATTTCAGCAAAATAATTTATCGATTCTGAAATTACAATCTGACTTGGTGCAGTATTTGTAATCAAAATATTTTTATTTTCTGTACTATATGGAGAAATCTTTGTTTCACCTGAAAAATCAGCCTTATATAAAGTTGATTCATTATTGATTAAAGTAAAAATTACAGATATTGGAACCGCAAATTCATTTGAAACATCCATATTCCAAATACCCTCCGTTACATTTATACTCTTTATGGAAACAGATTCATTGGAGTCAAATGAAATCGGTAATTCAATACTTCCTTGCATCAAATCAGAAGCAGCATCTATTATAGACTGTACACTTTCAATTTGTGTTTCAGGGAAGCAATCAAAAGTATTAAATAATCCTGCATCATCTTTAACTTCAATTGGAATTTCTGGTAAGGCAATATTAGATTCAACTTTTATTCCTATATCACTCATACCAATATCCGGAGCATCCAATCCGCCTGTGGACATATCAATATTAAATGTCTCATCGGGAATTCCATTTGCAGGCAATGAATCTCCAAAAACAATTTGAATCATATTGCTGACGGAATCTGAAAACAGCATACTGCTATCTACCATGACGGAAAAACTGTACTCCGTGTTGATTAATGGGAAAGATAAAGGAAGATACCAAGTTGGAGTCTCCCATTTATTTGGAGATTCAAATTCACATCCCAAATGGAAAAGTGCCAGAAATAAAAAAAGAGTAGAAACTACTCTTTTTTTATGTATTATTTTTCTCTTTCTGTTCAAACTTCGCTGATATTAATATCTATATCCTTTTGGTTTGAACGGACCTTGCTTTGAAATACCCAGGTAATTAGATTGGTGATTTGTCATTTCGGTGAGGTGAACACCCAAATGGTCTAAATGCAGTCTTGCTACTTCTTCGTCTAACTCAAGAGGTAGCACCTGTACACCTTCTTCCACTTTTCCTTCCCAAAGTGCAATTTGTGCCAACACCTGATTTGTAAAAGAAGTGGACATAACAAAGGAGGAATGCCCTGTGGCATTTCCAAGGTTCACTAAACGGCCTCTGGATAACAAAATGATAGAATGCCCATCAGGAAATTCGAATCTGTCAACCTGAGGTTTGATATTAAACTCCTTAACTTCCGTGGAGTTTTCTAAATAGGCTACTTCAATTTCATCATCAAAATGTCCAATATTACAGCAGATGGCATTGTTCTTCATCTTTTCCATGTGAGAGCCCATAATAATATCTGTATTGCCGGTGGCAGTGACGAAAATATCACCCCATTCACATGCTTCATCCATGGTCACTACAGAAAATCCTTCCATAGCAGCCTGAAGAGCACAGATTGGGTCAATTTCTGTAACAAATACCTGAGCGCCATAGCCCCGCATTGATTGAGCACATCCCTTGCCTACATCACCAAAACCACAAACCACTACTTTTTTACCAGCCAGCATTACATCGGTTGCTCTTTTAATTCCGTCAGCAAGCGATTCACGACAACCATATTTGTTGTCAAACTTAGACTTGGTGACTGAATCATTTACATTAATGGCGGGAAAAGGAAGATTACCTTCTTTGGAGAGCTGATATAAGCGCTGTACACCTGTAGTAGTTTCTTCAGAAACTCCCTTAATTTCAGAGATCATTTCCGGATATTTTTCCAATACAACTTTGGTAAGGTCGCCACCGTCATCCAATAGAATGTTTGGATATTTTCCACCGGGGAATTTAAGTGTTTCTTCAATGCACCACCAGAATTCCTCCTCGGTTTCCCCTTTCCAGGCAAAGACAGCATAGCCAGCATCAGCAATAGCTGCAGCAGCATGGTCCTGCGTGGAAAAAATATTGCAGGAAGACCAGCGGACTTCTGCTCCTAATTCAATAAGGGTTTCAATTAACACAGCAGATTGGATGGTCATGTGAATACATCCCGCAATTCTGGCACCTTTTAATGGTTTAGTTTCACCGTACTGTCTCCGAAGTGCCATTAATCCGGGCATTTCGACTTCAGCCAATCTGATTTCTTTACGCCCGAATTCAGCTAGACTAATGTCTGCAACTTTAAAGTCCTTAGTTAATTCTTGCGTTTCTGCTTCTAAAGTCATGTTATCCAACACTGACCTCCATTCCTAATTCTTGTTTTAAGGTTTCTACTTTGTCTGTTTTTTCCCATGGAAATTCATCTCTTCCAAAATGCCCATAGGCTCCTAAATTGCTGTAGATAGCTCTCTTCAGATTGAGACCATTGATAATTCCGGAAGGTTTCAGATTAAACACCTTCCTCACACAATTTACCAATTCCTCTTCTGAAATTACCCCTGTTCCAAAAGTATTCACAGATACAGACACAGGTTCTGCAACTCCAATACTATAAGCCAATTGAACTTCACACCGTTCGGCTAAATCTGCTGCTACGATATTTTTTGCAACATAGCGAGCCATATAACTGGCTGATCTATCCACCTTACTGGGGTCTTTACCTGAAAATGCTCCACCACCATGCCTGGCATAACCGCCATAAGTATCTACAATGATTTTTCTCCCTGTTAAGCCTGTATCTGCCTCCGGTCCACCCAATACAAATCTGCCGGTGCCATTAACAATAAAGTTATCTTCGTAGGAAATATTGTAATTTTCCAATACAGGTATGATAACTTTATTTATTACTTCTTCAGAAATATAGGAATGTTCGGCAGTTTCGGAACCTTTTACATCTATCATTCCATCATGCTGAGTAGCAATAACTACTTTAGAAATACCCACTGGTTTAAAGCCATCGTACTCAACAGTAACCTGAGATTTACCATCCGGCTGTAACCATGACAGTGTTCCATTTTTCCGAAGTTCGGCTAATCTCTCAACCAATCGTTGTGACAATTGGATGGGTAGCGGCATAAGTTCGGGAGTTTCTTTACAGGCGAATCCAAACATGAGTCCTTGGTCACCTGCACCTTGTTCTCGGTCATTTTCCTCGTCAACACCTTGAGCTATTTCGGGGCTTTGCTCATCTATATATAATTTTACTTCAACAGTATCAGCACAGAACCCTGATTCAGGATTATTATAACCAATGCGTTTAATAGTATCCCTTACAATTTGTTCGTAATCGGGATGATTCTCTGTTGATATTTCACCTGAGACTACAACCAGATTTGTAGTGGTAAGGGTTTCACAGGCGACTCTGCCGTTGGGATCATTTGCTAATATGGCATCCAGAATTGCATCTGAAATTTGATCACAGACTTTGTCAGGATGCCCCTCAGTAACTGATTCTGAAGTGAATAAGTATTTGTTCATGTTCTTTTTGCTTTCCTATTTAGTCTAGTAATTTACGATGGTTTAGTTATTTAATGTCTTTAATACTTTAGTTACGGGACCTGCTCCGCTCATGATATAAAAATGGATATTTTTTATACCCTTATTCAGTAGATCTTCACATTGTTTTATAGTCCAATTTATCCCAATATCTTTACAATGGTCAGGTGAGGCTTCAATTTCATCGGATAGCTCCGAAGGAATGTTTACATAGAAATTTTTAGGAATATTGGTGAGTTGTTTTGAATTACTAATAATTTTAAGTCCGGGAATTATGGGAACTTCAATACCTGCTTCTCTACATTCCTTTTCAAAATTCAAAAACACCTCATTTTCAAAAAACATCTGGGTTACAATATAATCTGCGCCAGCGTCAACCTTTTGTTTTAAATGTTCAATATCCTTTTTGAGATTGGGTGCTTCAAAATGTTTTTCGGGATAACCTCCCACGCCTATACATAAGTCAACGGGATCTGGATTAATAATCTCATCCAAATACTTTCCAGCCCGAAGATCATCTAATTGGGATACCAAGTCAGATGCATATACATTCACTGATCTGCCGGAGCGTAAGGGCTTTTTATAATTTGTTTCATCACCACGCACTGCCAATATGTTATGAATTCCCAAATAATTCAGCTCAATTATTGCATCTTCCGTTTCCTCCCTAGTAAATCCTCTACATAAGAGATGAGCAACAGTATCTATTTTGAATCGGTTTTGGATTATTCCGCAAATACTGATAGTCCCGGGTCTTTTCTTTCGGACTCTTCTCTTTACTTCACCATCGTTTCCTTCTTCATAATAGGCTTCTGCGGAATGACTGGTAACATCAATAAAGGGTGGACGAAATGGCTCTAAATCTTTTACGATATCAATAATTTCCTGTGCAGATTTTCCTCGTTTGGGAGGTATGATTTCAAAGCTGAACAGTGGATTACTGGCTTGGTTAATATGCTCTATAACTTTCAATCTATTATGACTTCTTTTTTAATTTCTGATGGTTCATTTACATAGGGAGAAATGTACTTTTTTGTTTCATTAATGGAAAGATGTTTTCTTTCACTATAATCCTGTAATTGATCATCCTGGATTTTTCCTATACTGAAATATTTAGATTCCGGATGCGAAAAATAGTATCCTGACACAGAAGCAGGAGGGTCCATGGCAAAATGTGAGGTGAGATTTATTCCTGTATTTTCCTCTGCATTCAATAGAGTAAAAATCTTTCCTTTTTCAGAGTGGTCTGGACAGGCGGCGTACCCCGGGGCAGGCCTAATACCTTTGTATTTTTCTGCAATTAACTCTGAACTGGACAAAGTCTCATCTGGTGCATAACCCCAATACCTGGTTCTTACCAGTTGATGCAGATGCTCTGCAAATGCTTCAGCTAATCTGTCTGCTAATGCCTTCACCATAATGGCATTATAATCATCATGCTGTGCTTGATAATGTTCAACGATTTCCTCCAGACCTATTCCGCAGGTGACCGCAAAAACTCCCAGCCAATCAGTTTGGTCTGAACTCTTAGGGGCAATAAAGTCACCAAGAGATAGTTGATAATCCGCTTTTTTTATTTGCTGACGGAGGAAATTAAAAGTAACCCGTTTTTGACTATTTGGGGGCTCAACTAAAACATCATCATTTATGGAATTGGCTGGAAATATTTGGAAAACAGCATTTGCTTTAAGTTGGTTCCCTGAGACTATTTCATCTAATAAATTCTTAGCGTCATTCAATAAAGTTTTAGCCTCTGTTCCATATTTTTTATCCTCCAAAATTGCAGGATACTTCCCTCTTAATTCCCAAGTAGTGAAAAAGGGAGTCCAATCAATAAAGGGGATTAGCTTATTCAATGGATAATCAGATAAAATAATTTTTTCTGTTACCTTTGGAGCCGGTGGATTATAGCTTTCCCAATTAATCTTAAATTTTTTCTGTCGTGCTTCACGCAAGGATAAAAAGGGTATTGATCGTTTAGATAATCGGGTTTTTCTGATATTTTCATATTCTGCAGACTTGTCTTTTTGATATTGGTTAGCCTCTTTAGAAAGGAGTTTCCTAACCACATCTACAGACCTGGAAGCATCGGTGACATAAATTGTTTTATCCGGGTATTCAGGAGCAATTTTAACAGCAGTATGCAGTTTCGATGTAGTTGCACCACCAATGATTAATGGCAAGGAAAAATGACAGTGGTTCAGTTCTGCTGCAACAATTACCATTTCATCAAGAGAGGGAGTTATTAAACCGCTTAGTCCTATGACATCCACTTTTTCCTTTTCTGCAGTTTCAAGAATTTTCTGCACCGGTACCATTACTCCCAAATCAATAATTTCATAATTATTGCATCCCAAAACTACACCAACGATATTTTTCCCAATATCATGTACATCTCCCTTTACCGTAGCAAGAAGGATTTTACCATTACTTGCGGCTGAATCTTTTTTAGATTCCTCTAAAAATGGAGTTAAATAGGCAACTGCTTTCTTCATAACTCTTGCAGATTTTACAACTTGAGGAAGAAACATTTTACCGGCACCAAATAAATCCCCCACTTTATTCATACCATCCATAAGAGGACCTTCGATAACCTTCACCGGGTCTTCCCCTTCCACACGGGCTTCTTCTGTATCTTCTTCTATGTAAGTAGAAATTCCTTCCACCAATGAATGACTCAACCGCTGTGATATTGGATATGTACGCCATTCCAGGGTTTCTTTAGGAGAAGCAACTTTCTCTTCAATATCACGGGCAGATTCTAACAAAATTTCACCAGCATCCGGAGAAGTATTAAACAGGACTGCTTCAATATTGTCTCTCAACTTAACTGGAATGTCTTCATAAATGACAATCTGTCCTGCATTGACAATTCCCATATCCATTCCTGCTTTAATTGCATGATATAAGAATACGGTATGCATGGCTTCACGAATTGTATTATTTCCTCGAAACGAAAAGGACAGGTTACTCACTCCCCCGCTTATGAGGGAATAAGGACAAATTTCTTTCAGTTTTGAACAGGTATCAATAAAGGCTTTGGCATATTCATTATGCTCTTCAATTCCTGTTGCAACTGCAAAAATATTAGGGTCGAAAATTATATCTTCAGGAGGAAAGTTTAATTCCTCTCTCAGCAAGTTGAATGACCTGCTGCAAATTTCAATTTTTCTTTTGTAAGTATCTGCCTGACCTGTTTCATCAAAAGCCATAATAATGACAGCTGCTCCATATTTTCTCACCAGTGCAGCTCTTTCTAAAAAGAGATTTTCTCCATCTTTCAGACTGATTGAATTAACAATTCCTTTTCCCTGAATATTTTTTAATCCTTCTTCTATAACCTCCCATCGAGAAGAATCAATTACCACAGGAACTTTAGAAATTGCAGGATCAGAAGCGATTAATCTGAGGAATTTCTGCATACAAAAGGTTGAATCCAACAACCCTTCATCCATATTCACATCTATCATTTGCGCTCCGTCATCAACTTGCTGAAGGGCAACAGACAGAGCTTCTTCATAAGCTTCCTGCTTGATTAATCGGGCAAATTTTCTTGATCCTGAAACATTGGTTCTTTCACCAACATTTACGAATAATGAATCCCGTTGTATAAGTAGAGGTTCCAGTCCGCTGAGTTTGGTTTTAGTTTCAATCTTAGGGATTGGTCTTGGTGGGGTATCTTTAACAATATCATTAATTTTTTTGATATGATCAGGCGTTGTACCACAGCATCCGCCTACTATGTTTACTAATCCTGAATCTGCGAAATCTTTAATGATAGCAGCCATTTGATTCGGAGATTGGTCGTATTCACCAAGTTCATTTGGCAATCCTGCATTTGGATGAACAGAAACAGGAATATCTGCAACTTTTGCCAGTTCAATTAAGAAGGGCCGCATTTCTGCAGCTCCCAATGCACAGTTAATACCAATGCTTGCCAATTCTACATGTCGCACTGAATACCAGAATGCTTCGATCATTTGTCCCGACAAAGTTCTGCCACTGGCATCAGTAATGGTAACTGATACCATTACCGGTAATTGTATCTCCTTCTCCACGAATACATTTTGAATTGCGAATAGAGCCGCCTTACAATTCAAAGTATCAAATACTGTTTCAACCATGAGTAGATCAGTTCCGCCGTCTATCAATCCCCTACATTGGTCACTATAGGTATTTACTAGAATGTCAAAATCAACATTTCTGAAAGAAGGATCATTTACATCGGGAGACATGGAACAAGTTCTATTGGTAGGACCTAATATCCCCGCAATATATGCTCTTCTATTACCTGTTTCATCAGCATAGTTGTCCACTGCCTTTTTTGCAATTTTTGCAGAAGCAAAGTTTAGATCATACACATACTTTTCCAACTCATAATCTGCCTGGGATACTTCATTTGCATTAAAGGTATTCGTCTCAATAATATCTGCACCTGCATGGAGATATTGGGTGTGGATTTCAGAAATGATATCAGGGCGGGTAATAGACAGAACATCATGATTCCCCTTAAGTTCTGAGGAATGGTTTTTGAAAATATCCTTGCGGTAATCTGAATCTTCTAAACTATAAGATTGAATCAATGATCCCATTGCACCGTCAAGAGTTAAGATTTTTTTAGTAATTATATTTCTAAATTCTTCCATAAAAAAATAAAACCGGCTCTAAACCGGTTTCTGCCCTGTTTAGCTACCTTCTTTTCTGTCGCGGCAATTTGGAATAAATCACGACGGGCAAAATTAAATGAATTTTAAATATACAAAACAAATAAAATTATAAAAAAAGAAAGGAGCGGTGATTGCACCGCTCCTTTTCTTCCATGGGACAGCAAGATGGGATGCACAGCCAGGCTGGACCAATTAAGAAAATGATTGGCGTTTAATTGATTGATTTGAAGGAGGAGGACAAACATCAAACGCCAATCATTTCTACAGGACTATTTTTATTAGAACCGTTATGGGATTTTAACTGTCAATAAAAACAGCTTCCTATAATGTATATACGCAGTGAGTGCACCAAAAAGGACATTTTTTTTTCAACTTTTTTAAATTATTTTGTTTTATAGACGAGAATTATTTAGTTTAAATCAATGATTTTCTGCCAAAATATTACATTTTTTTTCAACACTCCTAAATTTATGCACATTTTTACACTAATTTTAACCGGATTTATCACCTCTCAGGCATTTGCTTCAGATAACTATTTACAAAAAGGAAATGATTTTCAAAAGTCTGCCCAAAGAGATAGTGCCAATTACTTTTATAAATTGGCAATCCCGGGATTAATTCACAAAAACGAATACGAAAAATTGACAAATACATACCGCTCCATTGGGAATAATTTTATCAGATTAGAGCTAAAGGATTCTGCCCTCCATTATATTTCATTATCAATAAATACAGCAAAATTACATTTGAAAGAACCAGATTTAGCATTGATGAAGGCATACAACAGCAAAGCATCAATGTATGGTTCGCTGAGAGATTATCATAAATCTGCTGAGTATTTTAAATTAGCATTACATCACCATCTCCTAAGTAAATCTGATAAAAAGCCGCTCACAGCCAAATTATATAATAACATCGGTACCATATATAATCTCATTGGTGAACTTGACTCTGCCATCATTTACCTTGAACACGCACTTGCTTTAAAAACAGAAATTTATCAGAAAGAAGATAAAAATCTGTCCAGTACCTACAATAATCTGGGAATTTTATATGTTAACAGAGGGTACTACTCAGATGCTATTAAAACATTAAAACTAGCATTAAATACGGAAGGTATTGAGGAAAATACAACCAACTTAATTAAAATATATCATAATCTGGGAATGGCTTCTCAGAAACAGGGTGACTTAGATCTTGCTGAGAGTTATTTATTAAAAGAATTAAATTTATTTAATGAGTTCGAAAATGTTAACTATACCGACCTTGCTTTAAATTATAATTCATTAGGAAATATCTATAATAGAATGGGGAAGTTCAATACTGGCTTAGTACAGTATAATACCTCTCTGAGTTTATTAGAGGAACACGATGCTGAAAATTTTGTAGATATGGCCATGGTATTAAATAATATTGGGAATACTCATATTAATCTTGAAGAATTTATTAATGCAGAAACTGCATTTTCAAATTCTCTATTGTGTTATGAAAAATTAAATTACAGGAACCCCCTGAAAGGACTTTTATTTTCCAATTTTGGGAAAATGTACAGAATGCAAACTAATTATAATAAGGCAATACAATATTATCATCAATCCAATCAATATTATTACCAGATATTCAATGAAAAACATCCATCCATTGCCGAAAATTATATTGAATTGGGCAAAACTTTTTTTGATCAGGGAGAAATAGATTCCTCTTTATTTTATTTAGATAAAGCAGGAACTTTACTGCATCTTCCACTGGAAATTGAGAATATTAATGAAACTTCAGATGTAGTACATAAGGATATGGGATTAACCTTGTTGCAATACCAAACCAATACGCTCCTCAAAGAAGCTGAATTTCCAATCTCCGGTAACCAGGAAAAATATCTTTTAGAGCAGGTAATTTTAAAATGTGAAATGTCCGTGGGGATAATCCATGAAATCAGAAAAAGTTTTTTATTTTCCCAATCCAAATATCTGCTTTCGGAGACTATTCAGGGAATCTATGCAAATGGAGTGAAGTCTGCATACCGTTTATACAATTTGACAGGACAAGACCAATATCTGGAAATAGCACTCCGATTCTCAGAATACTCAAGAGCATCAATTTTCCGGGAGACTATAGCTGCATATGAAAATACAATGTATGCAAATATTCCCGAGGATATTATTCATACCATAAATCGCATGAAATCTGATATTTCATACTATCAAAATGAAATTAATCTTGAAGAAGGAAACCCAGCTCCTGAAATAGATGTGTTACACCTTGCCCATTTACAGAATTTACAATTCAGCTTGATTTCAAAATATGATAGTTATATGCAATTTATTAAACTTGAGTATCCGGATTTTTACAATTTACTCCATCCGGAAAGAGAATTAAAATTAGAAGCTATACTAAATAATATCGGTAATAATGAGATTATAGTGGAATTTTTTCAATGGGAATCGACTATATATATTTTTTGCATGAGCAACTCTCAAATAGTTGTAAAAAAAATACCGTTAAAAACAGATTTTGATCAGATGGTTAACACCTTTATAACCTCCATTAAAAAAATTCAATCATCCCAATTTTATGATTCGGGAATTGAACTTTATAACATTCTCCTTTTGCCGATATCCCGGGAATTTAATGGGATACACAAAATCACCTTCATATTGGGAGGGACATTAAGTTCTCTGCCATTTGAAGCCCTTCCTCTTCCTCCATCGCAACCCTATCCAAATAACTTGGATATCCGGTTTCTGGTAGAACAATTTGAAGTCAGCTATTCTCTCACTGCAGAAAAGATAGAAAGATCGGCTTATTATTCAGACAGAGAATTATCAAACATTGCTGTTTTTGCACCTGTCAATAATTTTACCCCAAACTTTGAAAATAATGCTCTGTTTGAAGAGTTAGTATACTCGCAACAAGAAGCAGAATCCATTGCTTCAAAGGGGGCTGATAATAAAATAGAAACAGATATGTATTTACATTCTGAAGCATCCGAAGAGAATTTTAAATCTGTATTAAAAAAAGAGAATGATATTCTTCATATTGCAACCCATGGTTTTTTGAATGAAGATTCCCCAGATTTATCGGCACTATATTTTTCTAATCCGGAGAATCCGGGAGAGGATGGGATATTGTTTTCTGCTGAATTATACAATTTGAATATCCAAACTGATTTAACTGTATTAAGCGGATGTGAAACAGGGCTTGGGAAAATGGTTAACGGAGAAGGAGTTTTGTCTTTATCTCGTGGATTTTCCTATGCAGGATCAAAGAATATTGTTTACACTTTATGGAAGGTTGGTGATCAAACTTCCTTCACTCTTATGGCTAACTTTTATGAACAGATCTTTAAGGAAAGAAATTATTCTAAAGCTCTTAGAAATGCAAAATTACAGATGATATCAAATGAAGAAACTTCCCTTCCCCGGTTTTGGAGCGGATATGTTTTACTTGAAAATTAACGCAGGAAAATTTTTCCGGTAAAAAGCAAATCATCTTTATCAGATAATTGCCAATAGTAAAGTCCCTTGTCAAAAGTGTTTTCAATCTCTAACTGTTCTTCCAGAGCAGTGAGTGAAATCATTTCCTCATTAGTATTTGAGAAAAGTTGAAAAGTGAGAGGCTCCCTTTTACTCCACTTCCAGGAGAAATGAAGATAAGGTGGGTTTAATACTTCTTCACCAGTAACTGGTGAAATGATTTCTAAATTTGAAGATCTAGCCAAATCATTTACCAATAGTTCTAATATGCGGTTAGGGGTGAAATTTTTCTTCACAGACTCCGGGACTGAGGATATCGTTGTAAAATACAGTAATCCAGGAATTATTACTAAAGTAGCAGCAACAGCCAATGCTTGTTTCCAATAGACATTACTCATATCTCTTTTATAATTCACAGGTGTGAAAGGGATGGTTTTTGTCTGATCTTCTTCCAAAATTGCATACATTTCAATAATAACCTGTTTGCATTTATCACAGTCTTCAACATGCTCCAACTCTGGTTCCGGGACTTTTTCTAATGTATCCTTACGAAGGTGGTCAATATAATCTGTCAATTGTATATCAGTTAAATGGTTTTGAATTCGATCTTTTATCTTATGTATTATTGTGATAATCATGGCTTTTTCATTTTAGTTTGGGTTTGGTTGATGTTGGGGACATATTGATCATAGTATGCTACTAAAAATTTTGAAAATACCAATTTATTATAAATTGGATGATCATGAAATACATTTAATTTTTCAATAATTTGAAGCTCTTTCCTGTTTATCCATTTGCGGAATGAATCAATATCGTTTATCGTAAATCCATTTCTTGAAAATATTTTTTTCACTTTTTTATAAACTTGTTGGTCACTTATTAGTCTATAGTCTCCTAATATTAATTTCATTTCCCGAGCATTTACATTTGAAAAAACTCGTTCAACAAAACTGCGGTCAATCTTTAATCTATGTTTCAGCATCAGACTGATTTCTATTTTACCTGATGATTTATGATACAGTTTTAAGATAGTGGCGTATCTGTTAAACTCCTCATCCAATAATATACCGGATTCAAAATCATTTAAAGTAAACGCATCTGTTTCCTGAAGTTCTAATTCCTTATGGTTTAGTAAGTTCATATTACGACTTCTAAGTGTCTCTATATATGTATATCGCAGTGAGAGCATAAAAAAGGACAAAAATTTTTCATTTTTTTTATATTTTTTTTTAAACTGTTTACATATCCTATGTATTTTTGAATGTAAGAGTTTTAATATAACTTCTTGTTTTACATCCTCTTGATTCCCATATCGCCATTGAGATTTATAGATATATCGCGTGATAAACCCTTCATGCATTACTACCACCAAATAGGGGTCATTTTGGATAATTTTTCTAAAAGACAATGTTTGTTCCAATAATTCTTTTAATTCATTATGATTAGAAGATTGGTAAATTTTCTTATAATTGTCATTTTTATTGATTAACCCAAGAAAGTAGGAAATTAATATTTTATCGAGGCAGTTATATTTTTCCCTGGGATATTTATCCTCCGGGTAAAGTACCGTTTTTAGGTAGGTTTGTACAAATTTTACATTTTCAGGCATAAGGGGATATTAAGACCTGAAATAATAGCCAAGCAAAGAGTATATATTAATTTGAATATAGGACTTAACTGGAAAGAGGGACGAGATTAATCCAATATCATATGTACAATTAAAACGATATCCAAAATATTGATTGTATTATCCCCGTTCACATCGGACGCTGAAAATTCCGAATCGGTGGGAATTTCATCCTCTAATATAAAGGTAATCATTTTTACAATATCCAACACATTTACGGTTCCATCAAAATTCACATCACCGGGATGAATATCTTCAATCAATACAGATATTATATTTGATGGCTGACTTTCCAATATGCCTGAAACAGCAGTCAGATAAAAAAAGTGTAAACCTGGATTGGGAGCATCATATATAAATTGGCGATTATTAAAATCTACTGAGGAAAAATAGGGTATGGAATCATTGTGCATACCATGATAAATATTAAAATGGGTTATGAGGGCTGTATCAGGATATTCCCAATGGATTAAGATATTATCTCCATCATTCTCTCCTATTACATTTGAAGGGGGATCAAGGTTGGGGACAACAACCGGATTTTCATATTCAAACTGTCCGTCCTCTATATAAATAATTTGAGGAGGCCAGCCTAATTCTCCCATTAACCCGGAAAAGCTGCCGGTAATAAACTCTTCAGACCCCTGGGTGACAGTAATAGTTCCACTAACCGATAAATAAGATTCCACCAGAATTGAGGCAATTACCCCGGTTATATATTCATTCCAATTTTCAGTATTCACTTCGCCATTCAAAATGGGGTCAATCAGAGAAAATAAAAAGGTAGTATCCACTTGGGTCATAAACATCATAGTTGCATCAATACCAAAAATATTTTCGGTATCTATTAAATCAACATCCCAGGACTGATTTTCGATTACCCCATCCTCATCCTTCATATAAAGGATAAACACATCATATGTGTCCGGATTAATCTGATTTTGCATAAATGAGGGAATTATAATATTTGCACTACCCAGGGAGTCCATAGTGATTGAAGCAAGTGTACCTTCTGTGGGTAGTTCAAGGGAGTCTGGCAGTGACCGGGCAGAAAAACTGCCATTCTCCAATCCTGAGTATTGGAATGAAATTTCTCCCGGCCAAAAAGATTGCCCGTAAAGAAAGCACATGGTGAATAATGTATTGAAAAGTACTTGTTTCAAAGGAGAATATTAATAATTCGATGATTTGAACAATGTGACCTTTTTATCATTTGGGGTTCCATAAGTTTTCTGATCCTCCTGTCAATTGTGTAATCCATCGGCTCCACACAAAAAAGGCATCAGACAGGCGGTTTAGGTAGATGATATTTACAGAATTCACATTCTCAGTTTCTGCTAATGCTACTACTCTTCTTTCTGCCCTTCTGCATACGGTTCTGGCAATATGGAATTGAGAGTTCAGAATACTACCCCCCGGTAATACAAAGGATTCCAGTTCTGTGAGATGATTATTCACCTTATCAATTTCCTGTTCCATTACCTTTATGGATTCTTCTGAAATTTGGGGATACTCATTTTCCACATTACTGGCAGCAAGCTGCGTTCCCACATTAAACAGCTCATTCTGTATTATGGTTAAGTATTCAGCAAGTCCTATGAAGTCATTAATTTTTGTATCCATTAACAAGTCTTTACAATATCCCACATGGCAATTTAATTCATCAACACATCCATAGGCTTCAATGCGTGCATCACTTTTGCTCAACTTCTCACCAGATACAATCTGCGTCATACCCTTGTCCCCGGATTTGGTATAAACTTTGTTAATTCGAATTGACGATTGTTTTTTATCTCCCAAAATATTTCCTCCTTACTTCGAAAATGGAATCAATTCAAGCAGTGACGCAGAATTTTTCTTTACTTTTTCACTGCTCCAATATAGGGGTACATACTCTCCTTGGTTCCATATTTCAGCCATATTATCATAAAATTTACTCCCCAATACCCCGCTTTGCCCGGGAGGGGAAATCACCATACTATTATCCCATTCTCCCACGTCCATTATAAATCGAATGGAGGGACACCATGAAGTGGCATGATATGGAGCAGAGGGATTATATGCAGTCTGATGTACAGTATCTGTATCACCGCCAATGGGGAAAGGTCCCACATTAAATACATCCCCTAATGGCTTTTTGACAGACATGCTATGGTGAAATTCTGCTATGTGAAGCTTACCCCATTCCCACTCTGATGTTTCGTTTCCCATATTTTCCTCCAGCCAGGTGCAAGCGTCAATGAGTGATTTTTCGATGAGGTGCAGAGCTGCATTGCCTGAGGGTACCCATTTGGAATCCGGATTTTGAAACATCTGGAAAATCGCTTCTGTTGAATGCCCTAATAATTCAGACACAGGTAATAACAGAGGATGCGCACCAACTCCAAGATACTGATCTGTTAATTTTTTGTCTAAATGGGGTTCAAGTGTATTCCTTAACAGAGTATATAAAAAAACCTCGTACACTGTTCCACCAATGGATCCCTTATCTAATGAATAGTCCCACCGGGACAAAATATCTATGAGCTTTTGTGCTTTAGGTTTAGCCGTACGAAACCCCTTGATCATTCCTTCTGTTAATCGTTTTCCCGGTATAGATTCAACATTTCCATGTAATTCCTTACATACTTGGAGGTCTATGAGTTTGTTATCTGAAAATTTTTCTTGAATTTTTTTTGCTCTATATCCATTCATGAAAGAATTTCCAAGATAATAAGGAAAGTTATCCTTAATTATTTTATGATTACAGGAAATTATATATCCGCAATCAGGATTCAATTGATGGGGCATTTCAGTATGAGGAATTTCTCCTGTCCATTCGAAATCTCCTGACCATCCGGGAACCGGAAGATTGCCATATCCATTTTTTCTAATGGGTACTTTACCTGAAATATACAATCCCGTATTACCTTTTTTATCGGCATAGACAATATTTAATTGGGGTGCTTGAATCTTTTCAACGCCCTGCGAAAATTCATCCCAGTTTTCGGCTTCATTTATAGTAAAAAACCCTTCTGTAATGGTATTTGGCTGCAACGATTTGGAACACAATGATATAGCCTGCGGATTTTCTGTAACTTTTCCAATCATCGGTCCATGAGCCGAAATCTGTACCTTTTCTAAATGAGGATCATTACCCTTTACTAATATTTCCTCCTCAATCAAATTGAAATCTGTCCACTTTCCCTGATACTCATATTGGCCAGGATTTGATACATTAATTTTTTCCACAAAAATATCTTCCACATCAGTAAATGCCAGAGTGATTCCCCATGCAATATTTTCATTATGACCCAACAACACTCCTGGCAATCCCGGGATAGTTGAACCGGCACAGTGAAATCCCTCATCAGAATGGAGATGATTTACATACCAGACACCGGGAGCACTTAGTACCAAATGCGTATCATTACAAAGAATTGGTCTGCCGGTATCAGATTTCTGCGCTGAAATAACCCAGGCATTCGACCCTCTTCCTCCGCCTTCCAAATCCTTTACTAAAAATGGCCCTTTGGCTGCTTCAAATGATTCATCAATATCCAATAGGTTTACATCAATACCCGGGGGGATTTCCACGGGATTTCCTTCCGGATACATGATGGCTAACTCTTCAGCCATGTCTGCTCCAACTTTATCTAATACAGCCTGTCTGGTTAATGTTCCGGACCACCCGTGGGATAAAGTCCATGTCATGACTCTTCCCCAGGCTAAAATATCAATAATGTTCCACTTTTCAGGGTTAATACCTGAAAGTTTAAATTCAATGGGAAGTTTTCTATTTTCAAGGAAAAAATTTACACCATCAACATAGGCAGATAAATACTCCTTATGAACCGAGGTCAATAAATTCACATCCTCTCTGGCTAAGCGGTTGAAACCCAAGGTGCGGGTAAGTCTGTCAGTATTCAGGGCATCCTTGCCAAATACGGCAGATAAGGTGCCCATACCAATTCGCCGGTTCATTTCCAACTGCCAGATTCTATCCTGAGCGTGTATAAAACCCTGACAGAAAAACATATCTATATTATTAGTGGTGTAAATATGTGGGATATGAGCAGCATCCCTGTAGATTTGGGCTTTTTCACGAATTGCGGAACAAGGCAGTTCACCTTCAAAATTCCTCTGGTGAAAAGAATTTTTGTTATAAGTGCTGAATGCCCAGCGAAGAAATTTCGGAAGAAACTTTTTCAATTGCCTGATAAAAGTGACATATTCATGGGTAAATTTATTTTACCATGAAAGTCCCAATTAAGGCAATTTTTAAAGAATTTTAATCTAGAATGAGATTCACTAAATTCACAATATCCAGCACATTTAAAATACCATCGGCATTAATATCTGCTGCAGTGAATTGATCCGGGGATGGAATATCCGTCTCTAAAATAAAATTGGTGAGTATAACTACATCCAATACATTCAGAGTATTGTCAAAATTTACATCTCCCGGCATAATATCAGATCCTTCTCCAACTGTTAAATCAACAGGAAAGGAAGCAGACCCTCCATTTGAAGTAATTTTTACAAAGGCTGAGTAGGACCCCTCTGCTAATCCTTCAGAGTCCACGGTAAATTGATGAGAGGCGGACTCATTAAATGCTAACTGACCGGAATTATTACTCCCCAGGTCAATCCAATCAGGAGCTGATGTAACTGCCCTGGAAAGACCGTTTGATGCAGCATTAGAGCCATTTGCCATTTGAATACCATCGCTGCCATTGCTGTTTTGGATACCTACGGTGGCATCATGGATTCCTGTTAGGGTATTATAATTGATTTCTATATCACCGCTGGGATATAACACGATTTGGAAATCATAATAACTATCTTCAAAGTTCGTGTACCAATGGGCTACCTCATTAAACCAGACAACAAACCTGTCAGTATTTCCATGATAGTACACATTCCCGGAGCAGTATTGATTACAGTTATCATTTACCGGATTGAGATCATCCCAAAAGCCAAATATGGCTGAGGATGGTGCACTTGCTGATGGAATTGCCGTATTATCCCAGGCAGTATTATCCTCCCCGAAACCAATCCACCCATTGGCATTGATAATTAATGAACTATGGCTTTCTCCGTAAAAAGGAAAGTCAAAATCAAGATTCAATGACGAACCTGCCTGGTCGTTATGAGGGAATGAATATTGTGTTCCGCTTCCAGAAATATCTACCCAGTCATAGTCTAAGTCTTCGTTCATATTGGAATCAGAATAGATATTCCCAAAGCTATCACTTCCTCCTGTAGTTGAGAAGGGAGTAGTTGAGAGCGTGTAATTCAATTCTGAGTCCACATCTCCCGTATTGGTAATATTTATAGAACCTGATGAAGATTCCCCGGAAGCCAGCTCAAAAGTGGTGTTTCCAACGGAATATTCCATTTCAGGTGGTGATACTATAAGGGGGGTCATTAATACATACATACCGGTTTCAATATCACTTGAGATTAAATATCCACTGGGCAGATAAGCATAAACGCCCCAGTTACCCACATATAATCCTTCAATATCACTGGTATCGTAATAGGCAACTTCCAGGGGATTGGTGGGGTCAGATATATCTAAAATTCTGGTTCCGTCCGCATAATAAGAAATAATGAGCAAATTGGTTCCGGGGCGTACATAGAGATTATGGGCTGAATGGCTGGGGTTGGTCATGTATTCTGCAACTAAATTAATGTTACCATAGTCCTGAATGTCCCAAACTTTTACATGACCGCCAGTATTTTCATCTCCGGTGAATAAATATCGTTCATCTTCTGTAACTGCACAGTCATGGGTGCTGATATATCCACCTCCGGTGTTATGACTGGCTAAGGTGACGGGATTGGTTTTATCACTTACATCCACAATGTAGAAAATGCCAGAATAAATCCCCGCACCGTATAGTTTATTGTTATAGACTTCAATATCATGGAGATATTCTCCATTCCAGGTACCCACTAATTGAGGTGATGCTGGCGTGTCTCCCAGTTCATAAATCCACACATCATTTGAACTTGCCCCAACCACATAAAGGTACCCGTCTGCATCTATATGAATATTATGGCTGTTGCTAAAGTCGGTAATGGTATGCACTAAAACAGGAGTATCTGGATTGTCAACGGAAACGACTTTGACACCATCAGAAGCTTCCGTGCCAATATATACATGGCGGTTCCAATATTTTAAATCTCGCCAGATACTGTTTCCTCCGGATATTCTGCCCAACTCCACCGGGTTGGAAGGGTCCGTAATATCCACAAAGGCAGCAGCATTCTGCAGACCTACTACAGCAAACTCTCTTCCATCCTGGTAAAATCCGGTAATATCGGAAGTATTCTGTCCAAAATCCATAAAGCTTACCAGTTCCATATTATATCCCTGAGGAAAGACAAGGGCTAAAGTAAATAAAAGTGCAAATTTTCTCATGGTTGTATAAGTTCCTTTTTTCCCAACTTTAAATGATTCCTGAAAATACAGGTTATCCTCTATAAAGGACATAGAGATAAATGTAACAATTTGAAATGATGTTTATAAGGGTGTTACAGAAATGGTTTCTGAAATAGACTCCATTTCAATTATAGGGAGGTTCTTCAACAAATCAGGATGAGAAGACAAAGAAGCCGGCTTGAAAGACCTAAAGAGCATTCTGGCATGGACAGATAACTCACCGGAATAATCTATAGGCAGAGGAAATAAATATTGCCTGAATTGTTTTGAAAATGCAAGGAGTGAATTGTTTTCCATGCTGTGAACATCTGTGACTGATCCTGTCTCTTCTCCATTTTCATCAAACAAGGTTGAAGTGAATAAAACTAGATTGGAATCCAAAAGATCCAATGCTGATGTGTCAGTTGCAACCAATCCTGATTGAAATAATAGGCTCTCGTCCGTATCTCTAACAGTGAGTTCAATCCATGCTTCCCGTGCAAAGGAAACGCCGGAAGGCAGAGAATGAGCAGTTAAACTGGTTATGGTAATGGGAATATACAAACTGTCACCTTGCTGCACCGTAGCAGTGAATGAATCATTAGGCCAGCCAAAATTGAGTTCAACAGCATTTTCAAGTAAGGATTTCACTTCGTCAATTTGGGGGTTCTCTTCAGCAGGACGGGTTAAATCTAAATCAACACCTACAAAAGTATGGCGGTGTACCACTCTTTCCGGACCGTCTTTTGCTGCAGGTCTGGTAGTGACTGGCATGTGGCATTCCTGGCAGGAGAGTAGATTGCCCATAGCGAGCCCGGGAATGCGATTCCATTCGGTAAATGTGATTTCGGCTTCCACGCCTCTGATGGTGATATCATGGCAGGGTAAACAGGCTTCAGAGCGTGGAAATGCAGGATTATATTCGGATGCATGATAGTCGTTTTCCACAGGATTTTCGATGGAACCATAATACACTCCCTCACCGGGATTCATAAAATACTTTGCATTGGCGGCAATAATATCTTCTGTATGAATAGAAGGACTTAGTTCCGTCATGCTATGGCAGACAGCACAACCAATTCCCTCTTTAATGGACTGAGGATGATCTGAAGCCTCCAAGTCTTCCGCTGTGAGAAACCCAGATAAATCTACCCCTGAAACAAAGGCAACAGGGTTATGGCATTGGATACAGAAACGCTCACCTGTTTCATGGCGTTTTTGCTGCTCTCCATTCCATCCACTGAAAAATACAGGGTCCTTCATGGCATAGGCATGCATGGATTCTGACCATTCCTTGTAATGGTCTTCATGGCAAGACTTACAATTTTCTGATGATTCAAAGTCCTCAATATCAATCGAAGTTGAATGTACACTACCATTCTCATTCAATTTATAAGCTTTGGTAGGAAATTCGCTTTTCTTTTCAGTTAAGGCTATGGTTTCATTACATGCACTTATAATCAATATTGATAAAAGATTAAAATATAACTTTTTCAAAACTCGTTAGTCTTTTGAATAAACGGCTATACCACCAGACATGGCATTCTGTTCTAATTCAATAGATTTAATCCAATTACCTGAAAGGGTAGTAAAAATATGTAATTTTCCATCACCTCTTCCACTAACATATAAACGCTCCCCATCACCACTCAATTCAATTCCATGAAGTTTTACAAAAGTATCATCGTAAGTTTCCCATTGAAGAGATAACTCATTTGATGAATAATTTAAACAGACCACGCCAGCAGAACCAGGATATAGATTATCCCCAGACAAGACAACAAATGCTTGTTGTAAATCAGATGATGAAACTATATGCCAAGGCGTCGAATTCCATTCAAATAAGTAAGAATCTACCAAAGTCATATCTTTTGTATTCCATAATTGAACCTGTCCCGCCAGAGAGTCGCTCACTTGAGTGTAGCCATTAACCCAAATTCCCCCAGAACAGGTAACCATAAGTAAACTATCGTTTAAAGTTTCAATTTGGATTGGCTTAAGTCTCTGTGTTTCCATATTATAAGAATTTCCAATAATTTCGTCCATTACCTTACCATCGGTACTTCCGTCAACTTCATTGATTTTCCATATCCAGTCTGCTGTGTTACTCGCTGTAAAAATTTCACCAATATCATTAATTTCAATACCGTGTGGAGTTGGAGATTTTACATCAATACTACGACCTAACCTCATTGTTTCAGGGTCACTATAATCAATTTCTTGAATTACCGAGCTTACAGATCCTTCCATCATACCTGCCATTGGCATCATTCTAGATACGTATAACTTGTTTTGAGAAGTATTCATAGTCATAAGCGCTGGAGAATCACCTACAAATACTTTATCAATAAATTGATTGGTTCCTAATTGGTATCGGCCTACCCAGCCACTGGTAATAGTGGTTACAAACCAGTATTTATTCTCAGCATCAATAACGATGAAATGAGGTGTATGGCTACCCATGTTCATCGTCTCGCCTGAAGTCATGCAATGCCCCATGGAAGCATGCCATTCGCAAATAGAATTATCTTCACAATCTAATTGATTATCATAAGATATACATTCATCTTCTATTTCCATACAATGACTCATAGTTCCCATATTATGCCAATAACATGCCGATATTGCATTACAATCTGACTCAGACTGAATTGTTACACAGGATATAGTATCAAAATTAATTTCTATAGTTGTATCTATTTTAGCTGAAGGATAATCAACTATGGCTACCTTATCTAACGCCTGCATAGCAATATATATTTCCTGCTCTGAATCAACTTCCTGCTCTGAATCAACTTCCTGATCTGAATCAAATATTCCACAAGAATATATAAGTAAAATGGGAATGGTTTTTATAATTTGTTTTATCATATAGTCCTAATATTAAACTTCTTCTATTTATTGTTTATTTCTAATAATCATGGTGCATATATTCACCATCACCCCACTCCACTACTTCAATTTTAACGGGGGCAGTTCCATCTTTCACAAAACCAAGTTTTTTAGCAGCTCCAAAAGAGCAATCCAGAATTCTGCCATCTATGTAAGGTCCTCTGTCATTAATTCGAATCAGCAAAGATTTGCCGTTATTTTCATTCGTAACTCTGGCTACCGTATTAAAGGGAAATTCTTTATGTGCCGCAGTTACTCCGTACATGTCAAAAATTTCTCCGTTTGCAGTAAGTTTACCATGAAACTTCGGCCCGTAATAGGAGGATACTCCCTTATATACCAATTTATTTTTGTTAAAACTTGACTTTTCCTTCTTTGACTTTTGGGAAGCTTTATTCTTTCCTGAATTATTTAATTTTGGTTTGGAGCCATAAGATCCATTTCCTGCCTTATATCTGGGGGCAGGAGTACATTCCAGACATAGA
>JASLLI010000070.1 GCA_030747125.1 Fidelibacterota bacterium
AAGTCCGGCAAATAACTGTGGATCATAGTTTTTAAGAATGGCACCAGGGTATGACCAAATTATATTTCCATTTTTCCCAATGAGGAATGAAGAGGGGACAGCATAGACTCCGCCATACGCTTTCATTACTTTATTCATTTCCCGGGTATTTCCATAAAGAAGTGGATAATCAACCTTAAATGATTTTACGAAATTCTTTAATTGTTTCTCGTTATCTGAAACGGAAAGACCCAGGATGTTGAATCCTTTCTCACTGTAGTTTTTCATGAGTTCATTAAACTCAGGGATTTCCATTCGGCAGGGACCGCACCAGGTCGCCCAAAAGTTGAGAAGTACCACTTCGCCATCCATCTTACTCAGGGTGTAGAGGCTGTCATCAATTCCCGTTAGGGTAAAATCAGGGGCTTTATTAATATCTGCCAATACATCTTTTACTGCCTTTCTTTGTATTGAGGTTATGAGAGAATCTTCACCGAAAAGGAGGAAATATCCTAAAACGCCAAGGATTGCCACCATAGTAAAGGGAGCTATATTTCTTTTCATGATTGTACGATTTTATTTTTAAAATTTGCTAACGACTTTTCCAAAAAGGCAATGAATTTAGATACATCCGGATCCATCCCCGGAAAGCGACCTAATTCAGCATCTTCAGGACTTAAAACTACATAAAAGGGCAGGGCAGCGGTACCAAAACGGTTGATTTCCATTTTCTGATTTTGGCGATGGTTTGGTCCCCCGTCAGTATAAAGCTGCACCAAAACAAATTCGTTAAACAAGTTTTGTACGGCAGGGTCAATAAATACATTGGTTTCCATCCAACGGCAGTTGGTACAGGTATATCCTGTAAAATCTATGAACACAGGTTTATTTTCAATTTTGGCTTTTTCCATCCCATCTTCAAAATTATTGATCCAGGCTAAATGTTCTTCGCCCTTATCAATCATCACATTTTCTCTGGATACATCCAATACAGGAGGCAGATAAGAATCAATCAAACCATGGAGGGGCTGCCCGAACAATCCGCCTGTAAGATAGAGACCAAAGCTCATGAAAACAATACTCAGTACCAGCCGCGGTACTCCGATATAATTGATGTCAGAATCATGAGGTAGTTTTATTTTGCCGATGAGGTAAATCCCTGTCATGATAGAAATCATCACCCAGACTGCCAGTACTGCCTGCTTGGTGAATATTCCCCATTGCCATACCAGGTCTGAATTGCTGAGAAATTTCATAGCTGCACCAAGTTCCAGAAAACCCATGGTGACCTTCACTGAATTCAGCCATCCACCGGATTTGGGGAGTTTCGCTAAATATTGAGGGAAGAGTGCCAAAAAGAAAAAGGGTGATGCAAAAGCAGTGGAGAAGGCTATCATTCCAATAGCTGGCCAGAAGTATTCACCCTGACTGGCAGCTACTAATAGAAGTCCCACAAACTGTACCGTGCAGGTAAAAGAGGTAAGGGTAAAGGTGAGTGCCATGAACAGAATTCCAATGATGCCTCCCTTCTGTTCCTGTTGGCTGCTGAATTGTCTCAACGCAGAAGGAAGTTGAATCTCATAGTGTCCAAATAAACTGAAGGCAAAATAAATAAACAGAGCTGCGATAAAGAGATTCACCCAAGGGTTGGAGGCTAACTGATTTGCTCCTGCTGCCCCCAGTGACAGAGCAAGAATGAGACCCAAACAGGTGAAAATGACAATGATCCCCAGCGTATAAACCGTAGCGGAGAAAAGTGGTCTGGAATCTTTTTCTTCACCTGCTTTTGTAAAAAAGGAAACCGTGATTGGAATCATGGGAAATACACAGGGAGTGAGTAATGCCAGAAAACCCATGCCAATGGCAAACAGGATGAATGAGAACAAGCCTTCTTCGATAACCTCATCCAGTTCTTCAACGGCACTGCCAGCTACTGAAATATCAGAATCAAGTTGAGGGTATTCAGTTACTACATCCGAGATAAATCCTGTGGATGCCTGCCCCGGCTCTACCGTGAAGTTAAGGGTGAAGTCATCCCAGTGGGGAATACATCTCCTTGGATCGCATGCCTGATAAATGAAGGTACCATTTACTGCGTAATCACCGGGTTTTAATTCCTTTTTCAACTGTAAATCCTGCTTGAAGGACATGGTACCGGAATGATACCCGATATCCATATCAAAATTGGGGTCGAACTTGGTTTTGGGTTTGGGCTCCTGCAGAATTCCCACAGCATGAAAATAGCTGCTGTCTTCCCATTCTATTTCACTGGGGCTTAGACTTTTTTCAGGGTGTGCAGCATATACATAGAAATTTTTCTTAATTTTTAAATCAGCCTGCAGGGTGGTGACTTCTCCCGCCCGCAAAGTAGAGCGGTTCAGTTCCAATGTATATATAACTGCATCTGAAAAGTCATCCTGGCTGAAGAGAAGTCCTCCAAAACCTAAAAAACTACTGACAAACAGGGAATAGATGAATTTCACCACTATTTATTTTCCTTATTTTTATAGTCTTCTGCTGAGAGTACCCTAACCTTTTTAATAGTCAGGGGCAGGGCAGGGCGGTCAGAGGTAATTTTGTTTCTCATGTCAAATTCGTAATCTGCTTTCTTCATAAATTGAGGAACTTTGGAATAAATCTTTTTCTTCTTTTTGGAGTCATATAAGCTAATCCAATTATCCGGATCTTCACCGGGAGGGATCGCTGATTTTCCCATCCGTGCAGCCTGGCTGTATTCCGTTGGGGTATTTACAATATGATCCACCACATGTACATTTTCCAACACTTCACCAAATACGGTATATTGACCATCTAAGTGAGGAGCATCAGCAACACAAATGAAAAACTGACTGCCTGCAGAATTGGGGTCTGCTGAGCGTGCCATAGATAAGATCCCCCGCTTGTGAGGGATATTATTAAACTCTGCATCAACCACCCATCCCGGTCCACCGCGACCATCATTTTTAGGGTCATTATCCCGAGAGAGAATATCTCCCCCCTGAATCATAAACCCGGGAATGATGCGGTGAAACAGGGTGCCATCATAAAATCCGCTATTAGCGAGCCTTTTAAAATTTTCGCAATGTTTGGGTGCATTCTCAGGGAACAGTCTTAGTTTCATCGTACCACGGGCAGTTTCCATAATTACCATATCATCAGATTTCACAGGTTCAGGAATATAATCCTTTGCCTTTTGTTTGATTGCGTCAATTTCATAAGGCAGCAGTTTAACCTCTTTGGTGTTATTTAAATTGCCGGGGACAATTCCCGGAATGTTCAATCCTTTAGAAAGATCAAATTTCGGGATAGTCTGAACGGAGTCACTACTGCCATGCAGTATGATTCCTTCTAACAATAATAGAATTACAAAAATTTTCATACAGTCTCCAATTGTTTACCAGTTCTGCCCCTTTGAGTTATGGGGATATTGTTTTCACAGAGTGGACAATTCTCCTGCTCCCAACTTTCACTTGGCAGTTGCAGCAATGCCTGTGAAGGAACCCCAAAGTCCACTCCGCATGAACTTCTGTCCACCAGATTCACCACAGAAATAATTTCAGCATTCCGGGAGTTTGCCAACTCTATGAGTTCAAAAACGGAACCGCCGGTTGTAATAATATCCTCTACAATCACCACTTTTTCTCCGGGTGAGATTGTGAAGCCTCTACGCAGTTCCATGTTGCCATTAACTCTTTCGGAGAAAATATGTTTCACGCCTAAATGCCGTCCCACTCCCCCTGCCAGCAGGATTCCTCCCACAGCAGCACCAAGTACCAGTTCAACTCCCTTATTCTCCACAATCTGTGCCATAGACTTGCACACAGCATCCAATGCCACCGGGTCTTCAAGAATTCGGAATTTTTCGATATATATATTACTGTGACGGCCTGATGTGAGGAGAAAATGACCCTCCATAAGGGCACCGGTTTTCTTTAATAAATTTAACAGTTCACGGGAGTCCATAACAATTCTCTTATTTGATGTGTATATTTTTGTGCTGCGTGTACAACTGCCTCCAAACTGCCATTCCCGGCGTACAAAATTCCACGGGAGATATTCACAATGCCCACTCCGTTTTGATTGCTGATTCTAAGTGCATTTTCTAAATTACCACCCTGAGTACCTACTCCGGGAATGAGCCAGGGCAACCCGGGAGAGATAGCGCGTATTTCTTCTAAAAACTCTGCTTGGGTAGCACCTACCACAAGCCCCGCATTTTCATTGGTGTTTAGTTCCAAAGTCATTTTAATGATATGTTCATACACTCTGCCGCTGTTCGTTTCCAGCATCTGTAAGTCGCCGGCACCGGGATTTGAGGTGAGAGCAAGAACAAAAACCCCTTTTTCAGAATTCATAATAAAGGGTTCAATGGCATCTCTGCCCATATAGGGTGAAAGGGTGATGGCATCACAGCCCATAGTCTCCAATATGGCTTTGGCATATTGTCGGGAAGTATTGCCAATATCTCCTCGTTTGGCATCTGCAATGACAATGGCTCTGCCGGCAATATGATCAACTAATTTTTCCAGTAGTTCATACCCCTTGGAACCAAAGCGTTCAAAAAATGCTACATTAGGTTTATAGACAGGACAAAACTCAATGGTTGCCTCAATGACATCTTTCCCAAAGGCTTCCATACCAGCAAGGGATCTGTCAGCTTCTTCGGGAAATTGGTCAGGATTTATGTCCAGTCCAATGCATAGTGAATTGGATTTTTCTCGGCATGCAGATTCTAAGCGTTGATTAAAGGGTAAATTCATAGCCTTAAATTTAGGATATTCCACACAGTTTTATGTAGCTGAAACTTACTGTTACATAGAACCACGCAAATATTTTATCAATATGTCAGGTTTTCCCATTCTCCCTTTTGGATTACCATTGTTCGCCTTATAAATTACTTCCCCTCCTATGGAACAACTTTTACTTAAAATGGATGACAAATCGGATGTGAAGGTGATTGCTGCCAGTGCCTATAACTTCCGGATTGAACTGGTGAAAAAAGTAGGCAAAGATGATATCCCCGGTCTCATTGAGATTTCCCATTGTATGGCAGACCGCTTTGGCAGACAGGCATTGCTCACTAAAACCAACATCCCTAAATATTTCAATGCTGAAACCCTCCCCTTCATTGCCCGCTATAAGGGTGAAATTATCGGCTATATCATCGGTGTACCCCTGGAGTATTTCAGACAGGAAAGCTGGGCACATTACGATGTGAATATGGGAAAGGGCAACACCCTCTACACTTACGCATTTGCTTTAAATTCAAAGTATCGCGGCAAGGGTGGGTATGGCAAAACTCTTAAACGCATCTACATCAACTGGGCAAAAAAGCAGAAATACACATTTGTCACCGGCCATGTAGAGCAGGGAATTGCTGCCCGATTCTCCAACACCACTGAAATTGTTAAAGTCTTCCCCGATTGGTACGGACTTAAAACTCCTTTCGAATACTACCGCAGACCCTTGTCATAATGTAGCAGCTGTCTATTGGATCTTTGCTGATGGCTGTAAGATAGTACCTTAATTACATCGTAGCAGATGGGTTGTAATTCTTAATGCTTAGCTTTGGGGTATTGGTACATTATGGATGATCTCCCCAATTCTAAAAACTATACAAGGATGTTATATATATTGGAGATATGGCATAGTAAAGGAAAATCTTCCTAAATTATGACTATGAAATACCCCATGCTGATGTTATTATTCTCAGTTCTCAGCGCTCAATTAAAAGTAGGAGACCCTGCGCCTACTTTCTTTGTTCGGGATATTGCCCACCAGAACTTTTTCCTCAGTGATACTCTTAAACTAAATAAACCTACCGTGCTCAGTTTTTTTGCTACCTGGTGTGGCCCATGCAGAGTGGAAATGCCAGCACTGGATACTCTAAGTCAAAGCTACAGCGATATCAACTTCTACCTGGTAAATGTGAGTGGACTTACCCAGGGCAAGACCAAAATGAAAGAAGACCCAGAGAAGGTGAAGAAATTGATAGATGATCTTGGCGTTACACTGCAGGTACTTATGGATAAGTATGGCAAGGTAGCCGAGAAGTATGGCGTTAAATCACTACCCAGGCTGGTTGTAATAGATCAAAAGAGCAAGGTGCATTATATCCATGATGGATACGCTCCTGGAGATGAAAAGAAACTAAAAGAAGTCCTGGATAAACTAACTGTTGCTAAAAAATAAATACCTCATATACCTGCTCCTGATGTCCAGCCTCTTTGGAGCTAAATACCTGGCAGTACTTGATCTTGAGCCAGTAGGACTTTCAGAGACTGAAGCAAAAGTACTTACCCAGCGCCTTACCTCAAAAATGATAGAGCTCAGTGACTTTATCGTAGTTGAGCGAGCCAATATTGACAAGATTTTGAAGGAGCAGAAGTTTCAGCACTCTGGCTGTACGGATAGTGAGTGTGCGGTAGAGATTGGACAACTGTTAAATGCTGATGTTTCTGTTATCGGCACTGCAAGTAAGTTTGGTAAAACTTATACTCTAGACTGTCGGATTATCAATGTAGAAAGCGGTGAAGCAATAGAGAGTGCATCCTATACTCATACAGGTGAGATAGATGAGCTAGTGAAAGAAGGCATAGAATCTATTGCTCATAAGCTCCTAGGTATCCCCTATAAGAAAAAAATCAGCTCTGGTACTACTTCCAAGGCATCATCAGGCTACGGTGCTACGCTGGATATTTCCAGTGATCCGCCAGGAGCTGAAGTTTATATAGGCGGCAACTACTTTGATACCACCCCTCTGATACTAGAAGACTTTCCTATTGGTGACTACGAAGTTGAAATCAAGTTAGATGGATATGAGGACTATATTCAATCAATTAAACTACTGCCGAGAGGAACAGAGATTCTTATTGCTAACTTAACGGGCATACCATCATATATTGAATTTCGTGGTAATCCACGTTTGGATAAATTATCTAGACTAACAGTTGATATAGATGGATTAAAGCAATATATAGGGAGATATGATAACAAAATTGAAGTTCTATCAGGCAAACATATAATCAAAGTATCTGGTAAAGGTTACCTAGACTATGTAGACACTGTTTTGGTAATAGCTGGTCAAACAGCTAATGTTACCTATGAACTGACAAAAAATGCAGGCTTTCTTAAAGCGTCTGTAAATCCTTCAAATGCTCGGCTTTATATAGATGATAGTTTTATAGGTTGGAGAGATGCCATTGAACTTTCACCAGGTATATATACAATCAAAGCATCAAAGGATGGCTATGATGATTATACAGGTGAGTTTGAGATAAAGCTGGATGAGACTACAGAGCGTAGTATTGATCTTATAGAACAGTTTGGGCATCTGGATCTTAAGCTCAGTCCATACAATGCCAAAGTGTATTTTAATGATGAAAAGGCCATGGAGCTCAATCTCCCATTTTCCGATAGCTTTGATAATAAAGCATCAGAGTTTAAACTAAGACCTGGCACATATGATGTTCGGGCAGAAAAACCTTTCTATTATACTAAATCTATGCCAGCCACCATCAAAAATAAAGAGCGAACGGATCTCACACTAACCTTGGAGGCTAAAAGCCGATCTGTAGCTAAGAAGCGTGCCTGGATGTTTCCAGGGCTTGGCCATATATATGCGGATGCACCATCTAAAGGTCAGAAATGGCTGATCCTTGGCGGCGCTTCAATAATTGGAACTGCCTAC
>JASLLI010000071.1 GCA_030747125.1 Fidelibacterota bacterium
CGTACCAAAGACTTTCTCAGCTTCTGCTTTTTTGTCCGGTTTCCAGATATCTGAAACCGTCATAACAGCAATCAATACACCTTCATGGTCTCTCAATGCAATTTTCTCTCCCTGGGAAATATTAATGGCAAATTCTGTTTTTACATCAAGAGTGACAGGGATTGGCCAGAGAGTACCATCCTTTAGACGCAAATCTTGCAAAACGGACTGATAGTCTTCCTCTCCTAAAAATCCGGTAAGGGGAGAAAAACTACCGTTCAGCAAGAGTTCAACATCACATAACTGGCGGTCGGTGAGGGTATGACTGGGGTAATGGAGGGCTTCAAGTTGTAATTGACTGCGAATATTTTTATCAACCAGTAAATTACATAATTTCCCTCCATGGGGGATATTTAGGTGGTTCAAAAGAAAAATCTTCTATTTAATTATTTGCAATTAACAATCAATACAGTCAAAGTGACAATGAACTGATTGAAATAGTTACCCTTATTTCCGATTTTCAAGGAATTGGTACACCATCCTGACACCTACGCCTGTGGCACCTACCTTAGGATGGTAGGTAGGTTCTTTAGGCCCCCAGGCAGTTCCAGCAATATCAAGATGAACCCAGGGTGTATCATTCACAAATTCTTTCAGGAATGCCCCTGCTGCAATGGTACCGGCCAATCGCGGTTCACCCAGGTTTTGAATATCTGCATATTTACCTTTAATGGCACGGCAATACTCCTTCCAAAGAGGGAGTTCCCAAACTTTTTCTCCGCTGGTTTGAGAAGCTTTTTTTACTTCTTTCATTAATGTATCATCATTTCCCATAACACCACTAGCAATATTTCCAAGGGCAATTAGCACAGCACCCGTAAGGGTAGCAAAGTCAAGTATAGCTTCGGGTTCATAGTGTGCATTTACATAAGATAGAACATCTGCCAGAACCAATCTGCCTTCTGCATCTGTGTTGAGGACTTCTATGGTTTTTCCATTATATGCTGTCACAATATCACCGGGTCTCTGAGCATTACCATCAGGCATATTTTCTGTAGATCCTATTGCAAAAACAATATTGAGTTTGGGCTTTAATTCTGCCACTGCTTTTAACACTCCCATTACAGTAGCGCTTCCGCACATATCAAATTTCATTTCATCCATCTTACCGGCAGGTTTGATGGATATACCACCAGAGTCAAAAGTGAGTCCTTTCCCTACCAATGCTATGGGTTTTTGTGATTTCTTCCCGCCCTTATATTCTACGAGAATCATTTTTGCAGGTTCTTTTGCTCCCTGAGCGACGCCCAGAAATGCCCCCATACCCATCTTTTTAAATTCTTTCACATCAAAAACTGTGTACTCCATTTTAGGAGAATTATCAGCTACTTTTTTTGCTTCCTTCGCCAGGTATGTAGGAGTTAGAACATTAGCAGGATGGTTACTTAAATCCCGGGCAAATCCAACGGATTGACCAATAATTAGTCCCTTATCCAAAGATTTTTTATCAATATCTCCGGTAATAGTGGCGGAGGTAACTTTAACATCATCCTTCTCCTTCGTTTTATAGGTATTGAATTCATAGGTGCCCAGAGCAAGACCTTCAGTAAATGCCTGAGCATAAGGCAATTTTTTTAACCCGAATGATTCACCATCAATTGTGAATGATTCTGCTTCTAATTTCTGAGCATATCGTGAAATATTTGAAGCAATGGCTCTGGCTTCATCTGTACCATAATCCTTGTTTTCGCCTAATCCGATAACCACAACACGCTTTACTGTATCATTACCATAGATTTGTAGCTCTTTTTTTGCTTTACCTTCAAAACCTTCCAGGGTGATTGCTGAAGACAGGGCTCCATCAAATTCAGCATCAAGCATTTTTTGTTTCGGTGTTAAATTTTTGTTTAAATAGATTCCGGTGAATAATATGGGAGATTCAATGTCAAAAGAGGACTTTTTTGTTTTTATTATTTCCGCAAGGGTAACCATTTAATATGTCTCCAAATTTGGTTTTAGTATAGAATAATCAGTTTAAATTACAGCCAGGAAATCTATCCTATATTTTTAATTTCATACAAGGCATATAGTAGGAGTATTAATGAACTTTTCCGGAATGTTAAAGGAAGACACCTTAAAAAATAAAACTATTCTCATAACTGGCGGCGGGACAGGATTGGGCAAATCCATGGGTAAATATTTTGTGGAGCTGGGTGCAAATCTCATTATCACAAGCAGGAGACAGGAAGTACTAAATAAGACTGCCACTGAACTTGGCGGGAACATCCTGCCATTGGCAGGAGATGTAAGAGATCATAAAGATGTGCAGCGAATTTTGGATGCATCACTGGAAAAATTTGGTACAATTGATGGTTTGCTAAATAATGCTGCAGGAAATTTTATCAGCCCCACTGAGCGTTTATCTCCAAAAGCATTTGATGTCGTTGTGGATATAGTCTTAAAAGGCACCTATAATTATTCTCTGTTGCTAGGAAAATATTGGATCGAAAACAAGCAACCCGGCGTCATGCTGAATATTGTCACCACTTATGCCTGGACAGGATCCTCCTTTGTGGCACCTTCTGCTGCAGCAAAGGGTGGTGTATTAGCGCTTACCAGATCATTAGCAGCAGAATGGGTGAAATATGGCATCCGTTGTAATGCCATAGCACCAGGACCATTTCCTACTAAAGGTGCATGGGACAGACTGTTCCCAAAACCCATTTCCACTTTTTTCAATTTTGAAAAATCACTACCAATGAAACGCTATGGAAACCATCAGGAATTAGCCAATTTAGCGGCATATATGTTATCAGATTATTCTGCATATATGAATGGTGAGGTCGTAACCCTTGACGGCGGAGAATGGATTCATAATGCGGGAGAGTTTAATAAATTGGAGAAAATTCCTAAGAAAGCATGGGCTATTATTGAAAGAGCTGTGCGGGGGAAGAAGAAATGAATTGTCATTGGTCATTTGATAGAGACTTTATGTAACAACTATTAACCGTTAACTATAAACCCATAACCGAATCAAGTCCTCTACTTCATATTTACTATCTGCTTACCCCTGTCTCCCATCCCTTTCAAACAATGCAAAACTACTGGGAGTTTCCCAAAGTTTTACAGAATGAAGATGTAGACCTGTTTGAAAAATATCAGAAAATTTATCTTCTAATTTTTGAAAAATATAAACCGCAACATTTTCTGCTGTTGGTGTAAAGGGAACTATTACTGGTTTATGTCCCTTAGATTGTTTAAAAAAGTCTATCAGTTCTTCGTCTTTGTCCCATACCATGAATCCATGGTCTAATTCATCCTGAATACATTTCCGGGCAGTTTTTTTTATATCTGCAAAATCAACTACCATTCCCTGCTCTGAAGCACCTTCCTTTTGGACTAATTCACCAGCAACACAAATTTCTGCTTTATAGCGGTGACCGTGTAGCCCCTTACAGACAGAGCGGTGATTCAATACTCTGTGCCCCATATCCCATTGAATAACTTTTACAATTTTCATCATTTGATTCTTTTTTCAATCTTTAGTTTTCATTGTAAATTTAGAGGTTCCATCAAATCCAATTCGCATATAAAGGAAATCAAAATGAAAAAATATTTTTTAATCAAATTATTGGCTGTATTCCCAATATTTATTTCTGCTCAGGATGTCTGGGGAGGTGTCTCAGTGGCAACTCCTGATAATTTAGATGCAGTGAGTAATAATCCTGCAGGATTAGGGCTTCAACGGAATGTGCAGTCAGGGACTTATATCCCATTTGACTCTGTTTTCACTACTTATTCTTCCTTCAGAACAGATGGTTTTGGTTATGATCTGCGTTATGATTTCCCCGATGGTGAATTTCCTGATTTATTTAATCCATCTGATGGAAATATTGGCATTGGATTCTCCATTGACCATAATGCCTATGCCGGGATTAAGTGGAATAAAGATAAACTATTGGATATTGGTCTCCTCTATCGCCCTTTAAATTTTCTCTCTCTTGGATTAGTTTCTCAATTTAATGATGAATTTAGTGAATATAATACCACCACACTGGGTTTAGCCCTCAGACCTATATTTTCCCATCGTCTGACAGTTGGGGCTGATTTTCAACTTGATAAGGAAAATAACCAGTCCATTTTCCCTCATATTCATTTACAGGTAGTAGACGGCATCTCCCTCACTGGGCGGTCTAACGAGGACTTTGATGATTTTAAAGTTTCACTTGGTTTTAATTTCGGTAAGGAAGTGGTTTACTCTTCCTCACACATTAATACTGATAGTGAATTAAAGAGCGGAATTGGTTTTTATTCAGTTAAACAAAAACAGAAAACCATTTTCAATAAGCTGAAGAAACAACATCAACAATTTATCCGCCTCAAGTTGGATGGAAAATTTATTGAAGAAAACCCTGTCAAGCCACCATTCAGCCTAGATATAAATCCTTTTGTTCAACGGCCTAAACCGGGTATTCAACTGCGGAGATGGATTGAAGAAATTGATGGGTTTACTGAGAATCCTGATATTCACGGCATTATTATAGATATAGGGTCTGTAAGTGCAGGATTTGCCAAACGGGGTGAAATCTATGCAGCCCTTACCCGTTTTAAGGATGCCGGAAAATCCATCATTGTGTATGCAGATAAAGGAATTGGCAATGCCGACTATTATCTCATTTCTATGGCAGATGAAATCTATCTGAATGAATACACCGGTGTGGACTTGAGAGGATTAAAAATGGAACTCAGTTTTTTCAAAGGACTACTGGATACCCTGTCTATTGTTCCTGAAGTGTTTCGCGTGAATGTTGATGGGAAGTCCTATAAAACTGCTGCCGACCAGTTCCTTTATAAAAAAATGTCTGATGAAATGAAGGAGAATTACGGGGATTTATTGAATGACTTTTATGATATATTCTTAAATGGAATATCCACAGGCAGGGACTGGACTGATTCAAAAACAGAAGAAACCATTAATAATGGTCCTTATTTTACTCCCCAATCTGCAATTGAAGCGGGTCTGGCTGATTCTGTCATGTATCCGGATCAATTTGATGAGTATCTGAAATCCTTAAATGAGGAAAAAGTCACTATAACCAAATGGAATGACATTGACCGCTCAGAGGACTATGTACACGATTGGGCACCACCTGAAAAAGAAAAGATTGCTCTCATATACGCCGTGGGAGGTATCCGTTCTGGGAAGAGTAATCCCGGCCCTGCAGGCTCTTCGATTATGGGTGATGAAACTATTTCTAAAGCCATCAAAACTGCCCGGGAAGATAAAAATATAAAGGCGGTGGTTTTTAGAATTAATAGTGGCGGCGGTTCCGCTCTGGCATCTGATATGATGTGGAGAGAAGTACTCAAGACCACTGACCCAACAGCAGGAGACAGTGCCAATGTGAAACCTTTTATTGCCACCATGTCCGATGTTGCAGGGTCTGGTGGGTACTATATAGCCTGCCAGGCGGATACCATCGTAGCCTCCCCAGGAACAGTCACCGGTTCCATAGGAGTTATAGGTCTGCGTCTTAATTTCAGTAAACTACTTAATAAATTCGGTATAACCAGTGATTTAATTAAAAAGGGTGATTTTGCAGATTTTGGTTCAGGCAACCGCCTCATCTCTGAAGAAGAGGAGGCAAAGGTACAGGCAAGTATAAATAATGTTTATGATCGTTTTAAAGAAAAGGTCAGAGCCGGGCGTGACTCTTCCTATATTTCTGAGGACATGGATGAGGTTGCCATGGGCAGAATCTTTTCAGGAAAGCGTGCCAAGGATGGTATTGTCATTCCGCTGGTAGATGTAGTAGGTGGACTGCAGGATGCTATTGATCTTGCGAAGGCTGCAGCAGGGCTGGAAGATCAAGAAGTTGACATTATTGAATTTCCTCGACCTGCAGATAAATTTAAAGAAATAGCCAAACAGTTTACGGCATCTTCTCCAGGGGACATTCGTCATCTTCTTCCCGAAAAATTGGCAGATGAGTTTGATATTATAGATGTTATCCCAATACTATTGGATGATGAAACTCTGATGATGATTCCTGTTCAGATTTCTATAAATTAGCTTCATAATATATGACTCCCGTCACTTGGATAAAAAGATGGGGAATGGTAAATTTCACCTATGAAATTACTTAGTATCTTCATTGGTATTGCATTTACCTTCCTTTCCGGGCAGGACCGCTCTCTCATTTTCACTACGGGCAGCCCTGAGGGAACTGAAGGCCATTCTATACAGTGGGATGGTAGCTCAGGCAATGCAATTGCAGACCGTTTTCATGTGAGTGCCAATATGGTCTTAGAGGCATTGAAAATTTATGCGACTGCTCCTTCAGGTGCAGGAAATGCCCGGGTTGTGTTGCATTCAGATTCAGGGGGAGTTCCCGGGGAAGAAATTCACTCCTGGGATATAGATATAGCCTCTGCAACACATGGAGCAAATTACTTCTTAATCATCACTACAGACTTATGTATTTTTTTGGATGAAGCAAACTACTACTGGTTGGCTGTATATGCAGCTGATGCTGCCTCTGATATAACCTGGATTTATTCCAATAATGCTACTTTTACTTATACCTCAAGCGATGATCAGGGGGATTCCTGGAATACGGCAACAGTAGGACAATGCGGTGCTCTCTCCGTTTATACTGAATATATCTATGAACCAGAAGAATCTTCAGGATCCGAAGGTGATATTAATGGTGACGGGGCAACCAATGTATTGGATGTAGTAGTATTGGCAAATGCAGTTTTGAATGGTACTCCCTTATTGAACGGTGACATAAATGGTGATGGTCAATTAAATGTTTTGGATATTGTCTCCTTAGTGAATATTATTTTAAATGGTGCCCCTCCAGTGCAACTTCCCACATGGGAATATGTTGATTTAAATATGAACTCTCCCTATTTTGGAGAAATGATAGGGCCGGATACTTTTAATAATGAGATTGCCATATATTATTTCGGTAAGGCTGGCTGAACCATGTGCCGGCACCGGTTCGGTGTCCTCAATGATATGCTGTTGGAATTACAGGAAGAGGGATACGATGAAGTTAGTTTTGTGGGAATAAATGGCTTTCAATATTTGGATAATGACTACCATTGCATGGTATGTGATGCCCCTGATGAATGTTCAAACTGCGATGATATCAGGATTATTCCCTGGGTGCAAGATTTAGATGACGATGATGGAGATGGCGTCTGGGATGATGAAGATGGTGATGGTGAACCGGATGAACCCTACGGAGATGTATGGGAAAGCTGGGATATTACTCTCCGCGACTTGGTATTTCTAGATAGAAACGGCAACTATATACACCGCTTAAATTTGACTGCTTTTAATCCCGACCCAACCTCTTTGGGAGAGTGTACCGGAAATTACCAAACCATTAAAGACCTCATCATCAGCCTTTATTAAATTTTCAATAATTAACAAATTTATTTGCTCCCAATTAGATAAACCCGGTAAAATAAGTAGGAGTCATTCCTGTTTATTTTGCGCTTTAGCCACCAAAGAAATATAATACATCAATCCATCAAGGACGTTTCCTGTCATCCTACTGCACAGGAAATCTTTGCCATGGTGCGGGAAGAAATTCCCAATATCAGCTTAGGCACCATTTACAGGAATTTATCTCAATTATTAGAACATAAACTTATCC
>JASLLI010000072.1 GCA_030747125.1 Fidelibacterota bacterium
TTCACCACCCCATGTGCCTGCACAATCTTGTACACAATCATTTTCAGGATCGCTGTCGCAAACCCCGCAATTATCTTCTGTGGCAGTACCAAAACAGATATCATGACAATCCATATCTGCATTGTCGTTGGAGGCATTATTATCACATACACCGCAGTCATCTATATAGGCATTACCAAAGCAGATACCAGCACAGTCCATATCAACATTGTCATTGGAGGCATCATCATCACAAACACCGCAATCATCTACATAGGAAGTACCATAACAGACACCGGCACAGTCCATATCAGCATTATCATTGGAGGAATCATCATCACATATACCGCAGTCATCTTCATATGCAATTCCAAAACAAGTTCCGGTACAGTCCATATCCGCGTTGTCATTGGTTGCATCATCGTCGCATACTCCGCAATCATCTAAATAAGCACTGCCTCCCCAGACATTGTTACAATCCTGAACACAATCATTATCAGCTTCTGCATCGCACACTCCGCAATTATCTTCGTAGGCATTGCCGTTTGGTACACCGGCACAGTCTGCACAACTGGTGTCGTCGCCACCACAGATTCCACATTCATCAATCTGAGTATCACCATCGCAAAATCCTGCACAATCAAAAATATTTGAATAACAGTTATCATCAATATCATCACTGTTGTCAACCCATTCTTCAGTGACTAAACCAGAGCATAATTCAAGGCTGATGTCGCTGCCAAGTCCATCACCATCATTATCGAAAAAGTACATCTGATACAGGGCATTACCATCACATTCACCTGCACAGTCAAATTCATTGGATGCACAATCATCATCAGGGTCTTCATTATTATCAACCCACCCGGAAGGAACAAATTCAGAACAGAAAACCTCACCAAAGTCACTATCACCTAATCCATCCTGGTCATTATCAGGGTAGTACATTCCTTCCTGTGCAAATCCGTTACATACTCCTGCACAGTCAAAATAATTTGAGTAACAATTATCATCTAAATCATCTGTATTGAGTACCCATCCTTCATCAACATAATCTGTACAAAATTCTTCACTGAGATCACTTCCTAATCCATCACCATCATTATCATAGAAATAGGTTTGGATGAAATCAGAGCCGTCACAAACGCCTGCACAATCATGATAATTGGATGCACAGTCATCATCACTGTCATCCTCATTATCCACCCAGCCTTCAGGAGCAAAAGCGGAACAATATTCTGCACTGTCTCCAAAACCTAAACCATCACCATCATTGTCGTACCAATAAAAGGTTATGACAGCTTCACCGTCACAGATTCCTGCGCAGTCATGTACATTTGAAAAACATTGATCGTCTTCATCACCAGCATTTTCAGCCCAGTTATCCTCTGGTAATTCCCAGCTGCAGAAAGAAACACAATTTGGGTCGGACTCACAGGGCAGACATTCTCCATTTTCCATAATGCATTGCCCCAGTCCATCATTATCAAAGTCATACCAGTAATTTTCAGGGGCATCCTGATAACATCCACAGCCTTCATCTGCTTCATTATTACCAAAACATACACCACAGAAATCCATATCGACATTTGCCTGATGATCAGAAGTTCCTCCTGAACAAACTCCGCAGTCATCAATAAAGGCACTGCCATAGGGCATACCGGCACAGTCAGCACAAGAGGAATTATCACCATCACAGATGCCGCAGTCATCCACAAGATTTGAATAGCAATTTGGTTGGGGATCATCCAAATTATTTGCATATCCTTCCGGCTGTTCACATGCAATTATAGAGTCACTGTCTGAATCACCCAGACCATCCGCATCAGCATCAATATACCAGGTTATAGGACCGAATCCAAAACATACACCACATTCATCCTGGTCTGCGTTTGCCGGAATTCCTGTTGTACCTTCAGAACAAATACCACAATCATCAATGATTGCGTCTCCGCCTGGAACACCGGCACAATCAAAGGGGCAGTCATTATCCGGATTGTCGTCGCAGACTCCGCAATTATCAATGTAAGCCTCTCCATTGGGTACACCAGCACAGTCACAAATTCCCATTAAAGGTGAATTGTCATTCTCTGGATTGTCATCACAGATTCCACAATCATCTGTGTAGGCATTTCCGTTAGGGATGCCATTACAGTCCGAACAGGATGTATTATCACCAAAAGGGATTCCGCATTCATCCACACAATCATTATTCCCATTGGGAACACCACAAGCATCCAGGCAGGAAGAATTATCACCGCCACAGACACCACAAGCATCAATGATGAGTGATCCACCCCAATCGCCGGAACAATCCTGTACGCAGTCGTTGGAGGCATCATTATCGCAGACACCGCAATTATCTTCCACCGCATTACCATTGGGGATACCGGCACAGTCAGCGCAAGAAGTATCATCTCCGCCACAAATACCACATGCATCTAATACAAGAGTCCCTCCCCATTCCCCGGAACAATCCTGTACACAGTCGTTGGAGGGATTTTCATCACAGACGCCACAATTATCTTCCACTGCATTACCATTGGGAATACCGGCACAGTCGGCACAGGAAGAATCATCTCCGCCACAAATACCACATGCATCTATGGTTACCGTGCCATCACAAGTTCCTTCACAATCAAGAATATTGGAAAAACAGTTATCATCTAAGTCATCATTATTTTCTACCCAACCCTCTTCTACAAGAGCTGAACAGAATACAGAAGATTGACTGGATCCCAGACCATCTCCGTCATTATCATAGTAATAAGTTTGTTCACTGCTGAATCCATTACAGACATAGGCACAGTCAAGATAGTTTGAATAACAATCATCATCTATGTCATCTGAGTTAGCCACCCAACCTGTAGGTACTAATGCATTACAATGTTCCTCGGATAATTCTCCACCTAAGCCATCACCATCATTATCAAAGTAGTAAGTCTGTAAAATTGCTTCACCATCACAAACACCTGCACAATCAACCTGGTTTGAAAAACAATTTTCATAGGGATCACTGCAATCTGACACCCAACTACTAGGAATATTATTTGAACAGAACTCTTGAGTGGAGCCGCTTCCTAAACCATCTCCATCAAAATCATAACAGAAAGACTGGATAGAATCCAATCCATCACAGACACCGCCACAATCAAAGTAGTTGGAGGTACAGGCATCATCGGGGTCATCAGCGTTTAATACCCATCCATCAGGAACCTCTCCCGAACAGAAATTCGCAGTAATATCGCTTCCCAATCCATCACCATCTTCATCCTGATAGTACAGGGTGATTTCATCAGAGCCATCGCATACACCCATACAGTCATGGAAGTTGGAAAAACAATTATCATCAACATCATCACTGTTACTAACCCATGCTGAAGGCGGATCCGCATTACATAACTCCTGAGCAGTTTCACTACCCAGTCCATCACCATCAAAGTCATAATAATAGGTTTCAATAAGAGCATCTCCGAAACAATCATCGTTACAGTCTTTATCAGAGTTTGACTCATGACCGCTGTTACCTTCGGAGCAGACACCACAGTCATCAATTATAGCTTCTCCAAAACAGTCACCATAACAGTCTTTATCAGAGTTTGACTCATGACCGCTGTTACCTTCGGAGCAGATGCCACAGTCATCTATTATGGCTTCCCCAAAACAGTCACCATAACAGTCTTTATCAGAGTTTGACTCATAACCGCTGTTACCTTCGGAGCAAATACCACAGTCATCTATTATGGCTTCCCCGAAACAGTCACTATAACAGTCTTTATCAGAGTTTGACTCATGACCGCTGTTACCTTCGGAGCAAATACCACAGTCATCTATTATGGCTTCCCCGAAACAGTCACCATAACAGTCTTTATCAGAGTTTGGAGTATGACCACTAAAACCACCAGAGCAGATAGCACAGTCATCAATTAAGGCGGTTCCAAAACAATCACCATTACAATCTATGGATTGATTTTCTCCAAAACAAACACCACAATCGTCTTTATCGCTGTTTGCTTCATGCCCGGTGGTTCCTCCTGAACATTCATTACAATCATCTTCAAACGCATTTCCGCCGGGAATCCCTTCGCAATCAAAGGGACAGTCATTATCAGGATTATTATCACATACATCACAGTTATCTAATTCTGCATCGCCACCCAACACTCCGGCGCAATCTCTTTCAACTACAATTTCGTTTACCGTGTACATTGCCAATAATGCACCTTCAAATTCATGATTATCATACACCTTGGCATCGTAGTAAGCATCCTCAGAAGCATCATACACTACGAATCTGGGGGTTTGCCCTGATTCAATATATCCTTCAGTTGAAGCAATATCTTCATCTGATCCCATGACAGGGACATCAGTATAAATTCCGTTCCATGGTCTTGCACCAATACACACATCACCGTTAAAAGTACCTATCCAGTCCTCACCTTCGATGAGTTCGTTTCCATCAATATGAGCTGCATTCACCCAATAGAAAGCCTGAAAGGGAGATTGATTGAAATTGAAAAGTTCAGGTGGCGTACTGCGGTTTTCAGATCTGTGTGATCTGTTGCTGTTTTCTTCCGGGAGAGTATACTGAAAATCGAAAGAATGGTTGGCTACCATCCAATATCCGGAAGATGGTTGGAAGGATTCCAAAGAACCAAACCAGTCGTTGTCTATTCTTATGGCTGCTTCTCCATTTCCTGCAATTCCCCAAATGCTGTAAGTATATTCCTCACTGATTGCTCCGATTAAGGATTGAGCTTCTGCAAATGGATAGGATATGAGATTATTACCATACTCTAACTGATAGGTCATTTCAGATGATTCGGAATAAACGGGAATCGATAAAGGCAGAGATAATGTAGTAGCTTCATTTACTACTACCCAATACCCCGCAAGGGGAGAAATTTCCTGCAGGCTTCCATACCAGTTACCATTAAAATTAACTGCCCCATTGCCATTTCCAACGATGTGTGATACAGAACTACCCAGGTCAGAAAAGATATTCTGAACTGATGAGTTTTCCGGGAGAGCATGAAAACTTATAAGATTTGCACCTTCATACAAATCTATTTCATGAGTGAAACAATCATTAGCATAATCTGCGTCGCAATTTCCACAATCATCTTCCAAGGAAGATCCAAAACAAATTCCGTTACAATCTATATCGCTGTTTAGTTCATGCCCAGAGTTGCCACCAGAGCAAACACCACAACTATCTTCGATAGCACTCCCATAATAATCGCCAGCACAGTCTTGAGGGCTTGATGAACAGCCTGTATCTACTTCAAACTCAATTAGGTTACCATCTTCTGTATTACCGAAAATAAACCCTTCTGAAATATCTAGACAAGTTTGATCGTGAACAATAATATTTTGATCAAAATTTTCATCTCCGATTTCAGCATAATCAATATAAAGAAGAGTACCAGAGCCTGGTGGAATTGACATCCCTGAAGTAGAAAAACCAGTTATGAAATCTTTGCAGTCGTTATTTCTCCAGCAAGTTGCCCCCTGATGAAGGAAAAAGTTATTTTCACTTGCAACTCCACCAGAAACACCTATTACATCCATTCCAACTACGAAAAATTGGAATCCTGTGATTTCATCTGTAGAAGTGTAGAAGACTGGAACATTTTGGTTTTCTGTATCAAACTCACCCAGTTCAATATTAACCAAATTATCACCCAATGCTAAGGATAGTCCCAGCATCAATGGAATCAGCCAAATACTAGCTGTATAATATATTTTCTCTTTCGTAAACAATTTACCCTAACTGTTTGTGAATGATACACCTATTAATTATAACTAAATATACTACTCCTCTTCAATGTCTCCTTATGAGGTTTGTCACATTTTTTAAAATTCTGTATTCTGTCAAAGCTTACATATTTCAATTGGATAAGCGCCCCATTTTCTGTATTTTCAGAACAAACAGAATTTATTTCTAAATAAAAGCTAAAATAATCCACCTACATACATGATGTAGAGAAATCTGTTCATAGAATAGTTTCTATTAAACCAAATATTCCGCTCCTCCAAGCTGTTGTCTCCAAACGTAATTTCTACATTATAAGTCATTTAATATTAAAGAGAAACAAATCTTTTATAAGTGATGTTCATCACATAAAAAGCGGCATTCAAATCTATTATATTGCAGGAATCTTCCCTGGACCCGGGTCAGGAAATGGAATGTTCCTCCATTTCAGGAAATTTGGTTTTTTCCTGCCTCCTTTTAATTTTTTCTTAAGAAGAGGAAACCATAGTTTCCCTTCCTCAAAAGAATCTTCTCCTCGATAGAAATTTATTAAATTTAATTAAACAATTAAAAACAATTTTTTACTAAAAAAAAACTCCGAAATTTCTTCCGGAGCTTTTTAAATCCATTATGTTTAATGGTTTATTTCTTTTTTAACTCAGTATCAATGATGGAAGAATAATTACCCAAATTTCGTCCTCCCTGAGGTTCTTTACCATTTATGAGAAATTTAGGTACAGAAAGTCGCGGGATACCTGATTGACGCATTTGACTCATTTCTTTGTTAATGCGAGCTTCAAGTGCCGGATCTGCCATATCCTTATCAAACTGAACCATATCCAAACCAAGCTCTTGAGCATATTGTCTGGGTAAATCTTCATTTGATTTCAGATTTCTGTAATTTTCAAAAATTTTCTTTTTCATTTCCATGAATTTACCCTGTCTTTCAGCAGCCATGGAATAAAGAGAAGCTTTCTTAGCCTGCTTATGAAATGATAAAGGGAAATGTTTAATTACAATTCTAAGATCATTAGGATATTTTTTGTGTAAATCGTCTATCAAACTGACAGCCCTTTCACAGTGCGGTCATTGAAAGTCCATCCATTCAATGAGGGTAACCTTCGCATTTTCAGGTCCCAAGGTGAATGAATCACCTATTTCTATGTTATACACTTTGTTTGGATCAGCCTTAGGAGGTTGTTGCTTTTTATTTTTTGTTGGCTGATTTTTATTTGCCAACGCAACATTTGCAACAGCCTTATCCAGAGTTTCCAGCTTTTTAAGGATTAATTTCTGATCATCCTTAATATCATTAAGGGATTTTTCTAAACCTGCATTGTCAGCAGTATTACAAGATACCAGAAATACTGCACTTGCAGTTAAAAACAATTTAACCATTTTTATTTTCATTATTTGATTTTCCTCTAATTGTGAAGCAATTTCAACTTTTGTACAAGACTTAAATTTACGAGGTTAAAAACACATGCAAAAATAATTCTTTTCAATCTTTCATGAATGCAAAAAGGGCTTCGATGTTCCCGAAGCCCTTCTTTACTTTTCAATTTTCTACAATGTTTTTTATTTCACCAGCATAATTTTCTGTATTTTCACAGTTGAGCCAGCTGTCAGCTTAACCATGTATACACCACTGGAGTGCAAATCTGCATTCCATGTCACTGCGTAACGACCCTGCTCTCTCAGATCATTCACAAGCTCTTCTACCAACCTTCCCCGTACATCATACACTCCAAGAGATACTACCATGTCTGAGGGAACATCGTAGTTCAACTTTGTCACAGGGTTAAATGGATTTGGATACGCATTGCCAAGACTTACTTCAGTAGGCAGGTATCTGT
>JASLLI010000073.1 GCA_030747125.1 Fidelibacterota bacterium
ATTGATTCCTGAATATTTTGTAACACTTACATCTGAAGTTATCAGCCTTTTTTTTATTTTAAACCCTAATAGCATCTCATTGTAGTTATTAGAATTTGTTATTGAATAATCTTTTTCTATCATCTGGACAATAGAATGATGCTTATTATAAACAAATTTTATCAGACCATTACTGGTTCTATTAACAAGCTTAAATCCCTGTTTATTCTCAGAAATATTAAGGGAGTCATTAAAATTTATCAGACCAATATGAGTATCATTATATATGTTAATATAACTACTGGAATCTTCAATGGTTATAAAAATAGGATCTGGATGAAGCCAGTTTTGGGACCCTAGCTGAGCCCAGCTAATATTTACAAAACCTAGTGAAATAACTAGAAAAATAAAAGGGGAAGGCAAGCCTTCCCCTTTTATTGTATTAATATTATCCAAATTAATTGTCAAAAAGATTTGCCTCTAATATCTCTTCACAATCATCTGGATCAATATCTTCGCCTACTATATCATCAAAGAACTTCTCTTGAGTCATTTCCGGGAATAAACCTAATACTGTATAGTCCCAACCATCTTTCCATTCTTCACATGTTTTTGCTTCCCATGTAAGAACTGGGCAACCCCAAGTTCCAGAATCTTCACACACCTCAGAATATCCATCAGGAGTCCACACTTCATGACAATCTTCCCATTCACAAGTGCCTGTTGTAACAGTATATGTTGGCAACAATGTTTTCAAGTTTTGAGGAGGGTTTGTAAGAAATCCTTTAATATCTACAGTAATTTCAACAATTTCCTCTTCGCATTCATCCCAGCAATCATCTTGATCACAAACAACAACACAATCTCCAAAATCTAATTCTACTTTAAAAGGTTCATTAAGTATATCTCGTATATCTTCTATAACCTCAGGAACTGTTGGACAATCACCATCATCACATTCTACCATATCCTTTTGAATTGCATCAAATTCAGTATATGTATCTGCATCTAAAAAATTCCACGCATTTTCAATACTGCCTAGTACATTATTTAAATCTGCATGTGCATTAGGCCAAGAATTATCCTGTCCAGAACGAATTGTTAATAATGATGAATTTGTAGACAGCCATGACCAGTCCATATTTGTAGTTGGGTATCCCTCTCCATCAATTAGTTCATCAATAATATCATAGTATGGCACATTAACATCGTAGGTTATAATAGCATAAATAATAGCCCTAATTTGATGCATAAATGCTTTCATTAGATATATTTCAGTATCATCTATTTCTATTCTATCTCCATCTGGATCTTCTATCATTGTAGGTGTTATTGTAAAAACGAAATTGTTATCAAGAACCTCGTCTAATTTGTCAATTGTATTAGAAATTCTAGCTAAAAATACATTTTCTAAGACATCTTGAATAGAACTAATCTCGGGGCAATTATCATTATTTCTAAGAAGTAAATCCTTATGAGAGGTAATAATAGGAATGAAATTTAGGATACGTTTCACATCAAATGAAAAAAATGCATTTCCAGAATTAGGAAATCCCATTTCAAATTCATTACTATTAATGATTGATCGATCTAAATCATCATCCTCAAATTCATCAATGTAATGTTTAAAACAATTTTCCCAGTCATTAATTGTTGTTTTGAGTAATTCATCCTGACTGATCTGGAAAAGCTCCATATACGCCTTCCCAAAAGTTGCCCCTTTATGATTGGGATCAATTGCTAATGCTTGATCATACTTTGATTCTATATCACCCATATCGAGACATTCTTTTAGCACATTACTCGCGCTGCCATCTTCATCTTCATCAAATTCTGGGCATTCTTCTTCATTTGAACCATTCATCATGAAACTAAAGAAGGCTTCATTTCCTTCGTTCACATATGCATCCGCACATTCAGCCGCTGTAGCATCGCCACCACAGACACCTGCACAATCTACTACAGCAGTTCCATCACATATGCTCGCACAATCAAAAACTCCTGATGTACATGCATCACACTCAGCCGTTGTAGCATCGCCACCACAGACACCTGCACAATCTACTACAGCAGTTCCATCACATGTGCCTGCACAATCAAAAACTCCTGATGTACATGCATCACACTCAGTTGTTGTAGCATCACCACCCCAGACGCCTGCACAGTCCTGTACACAGTCATTTGTAGAATCGCTATCACAAATACCACAGTTATCTTCTACAGCTGTGCCACCAGCAACACCTGCACAATCTTCTACTTCAGTAGGATTTTCACAACTAACAATAATAAGTGAAAATAATATTAGTAAATATGTCAATGCTTTCAATTGCATCTCCTTTATAATTTTTCTTGATTGGCCAAATACTATATTGATAATCTAATATAAGGGTACGAAATGTACTATAATTTGAATTCATTTTAGTATAATAAATTTTGCAAATTTATATGCGGATGGACAAGCCAATAAATCAATTTGATAATATAGTTATTATAGGCCCTACAGCCACTGGTAAAACTCAACTTGCAGTTCAGTTGGCACATAAACTGAGTGGCGAAATTATTTCTGCCGACTCAAGGCAGGTTTACCGAGGAATGGATATTGGTACGGGAAAAGATTTAATCGATTATAATTACAAGGGCATACCCATCCCCTACCACCTTATTGATATTATTGACCCAATGGAAGAATATAATGTGGCTCAGTTTCAAAAAGATTTTCAAAGAGTGCATTCGGATATAACAAATCGGAATAAACTGCCAATTCTTTGCGGTGGAACAGGGTTTTATATTAAAGCAGTCCTATTAGATTACAAAATTCCAATTGCAGAACCAGATAAACAGTTACGGGAAAAACTGGAATCATGGAAGTTGGAAGATTTGATAAGAGAACTTGAAGCCATTTCACCGGGAGCGTCTGCAAAAACACCTGTTGATACGAAGCGGAGAGTGATAAGGGCGATTGAGATCCATAAAAACAGGAGAAAGGAAACAGGAGAAAGGGGTAAGGATAAAGGCACTTCGACAAGCTCAGCAACCGGAGTAAATGAACACCGATCCCCAATCCCCAATCCCCCATCCCCATTAGTAATAGGTATAGATTTCCACCGTGAAGTAATTCGAGAACGCATTACGAATCGACTCCATCATCGTATAAATAACGGAATGATCGAAGAAGTTAAATCCCTACTAAAAAATGGAGTGACCCATGAACGAATGGACATACTGGGATTAGAATACCGCTTCATCAGCCGTTACCTAAGTGGAAAGTATGAAAAAGAAGAAATGATCTCTCTGCTCAATACGGCTATTCATCAATTTGCTAAAAAGCAAATGACCTTTTTTCGAAATATGGAAAAAAATGGTGTTCAAATACACTGGATTTCGGAAGGTAATGTAGAAATGGCTCAAGAGTTAGTTAAAAAGTTTGGTTTCTAACTCTGCTACAGCTGTCATCTCCAAATTATTTGGATAGCTGTAACTCAGGTGAAAAGTCTATGATATAATGTCATCAAAAAACAACATTTCAACCTACCTGAAAAAACGGGGTGTTCAACAGCCCTGGAAATTAGAACCTCATCCCCATAGAAAGTTTGAGCATGCCATAGTGGTCCCCGCCTACGCTGAATATGAGCAGCTCCCTTCGCTATTGGACAGCATAGCTGAAAATAATGCAATACACCTTAAAAATATCCTAGTGGTTATTGTGGTAAATAACAGCGAAAATGCAGATCAACAAATCAGAACAAATAATCTGAACACGCTTAATTATTTGAAAAAATCCAAATTCCATTTTCAATTAGGTTGGGTGGATTGCATTCAGGGGGACAACTCCCTCCCCAAAAAGCAGGCAGGAGTGGGGCTTGCACGGAAAATTGGTATTGATCTTGTCCTGCCATATTTAAAATCTGCAGAATCACTTATATTTTCTACGGACGCAGATGTGATACTACATCCAGATTACTTGTCAACAGTCTTCCACTATTTTAACAATGATGAGGTTCAGGCAGCAGTAGTTGGATTCAGACATACAGCTTCTGATGATCCACAGATTGAAAAAGGAATCCGTGAGTATGAAGAGTTTTTATATAATACTGCTGAAAAGCTGCACAATGCAGGATCACCCTACGGCTATGTTGCCATGGGTTCAACTATGGTCTGCCGTGCAGGTGCTTATGTTGCAGCAGGCGGAATGCCACGAAAAAAAGCTACAGAAGATTTTTATTTTATGCAGGAATTGGCAAAGTATGCAGGAGTTACCCATATACCTGAAAAATTAGTCTTTCCCTCTCCCCGTCCTGTAAGCCGTGTCTATTTGGGTACAGGATTTCGAATGAAACAAATTGAATTAGGCTTTAATATTCAATCCCTTCATTATTCTGAAAAGGCTTTTTCTATGTTGGAAAACTGGCTGAATTTAGGCAGTTCAAGTTGGAACACCTCTTTGGTAAAACTGAAGATCAAAATTCAGAAGCTTTCACCTGAATTAATGGAATTTTTACACAAAGAAGGTATTCATGATATTTGGGAAAATCTTCAAAAAACCGCACCATCTACTCTTCACTTTGAAAAGCAATTCCACCGCTGGTTCGATGCTTTGAAAACTCTGCGGTTGTTGAAGAATTTTTTTAATTAAGTTTCTGAGATACATTGCCACCAAATATTGAAGTAATAAAGGCATAGGGAAATATAGCGTTTACCTGATTCATGACACTCCCAAATTGGTATCGTTTCAAAACTTGGGTAACACAATAGAGTCAATTCAAAGGTAATACTTTTTTTTAAACGGAAGTATTCCAATTTTTATTTCTATCCCCGGTCTCATGCTCTCCTTTTATTCTTTGGAACATGAAACTCAATTCTCAATCCTCCATCCCTGAAAACCAATGCATGTCCTCTGCACACTGCCCTTAAAATCCAAACAAACCAATTTCTTTTTTTTTACATCTGAACCGTTGTAACCTTTTCCCCCGTTCAACTGCGGAAGATTTAAAAATGAATAAAATAACTTATTTAGACGGCACCCGTCTGCATCGGGCGTTAGTTGCCGGTGTAAACAATGTGCTTTCTCGTCAGGAATACCTGAATAAAATCAATGTATTTCCTGTGCCTGACGGTGATACGGGCACAAACATGGCTTTTACCCTTACCTCCATACTGGACTCCACCAAAAAAAGGGTGCATCCAAGGGCTGATGATATGCTGGCACTCATTGCAGATGCAGCCTTAGACGGTGCCCGCGGCAATTCCGGTGTAATTTTAGCACAGTTTTTCCAGGGACTGAGTGATGGGGCGGCAGGAGTAGAAAAAATGACTCCAAAGTATTTTGCAAAAGCCGTGCAGTTTGGTGCAGAATATGCCCGGGAAGCCTTGGCAGAGCCAAAAGAGGGAACCATCCTTACCGTTCTTACGGATTTTTCCAACCGTCTTATTGAACTCATTCAGGTACAGAGCCACGATTTTGAAGGATTATTGGAGCAGGGAATCAATGAAGCAGAACGCTCTCTGGATAATACACCAAATCTTTTGGCAGTCCTGAAAAAAGCAGGCGTCGTTGATGCAGGGGCACAGGGTTTTGTGGATTTACTCCATGGTATATTCAACTTTATCAAAGACGGTGATCTAAAAAGTTTCAAAATAGATTTTCAAATCCCCGAAATTGAAGTGGATATTACGAATGATAAAGGGGAAATGGAATATTCTGAATTCCAATATTGCACGGAATGTATTGTGGAAAATACCAATATCAACCATAAAGATTTAAGAGAAGCCTTGCAGTCTGAGGGAGACAGTCTGGTAATTGCCGGCAGCAAGAAAAAAGCGAAAATCCATATCCATGTTAATGAACCGGTAAAAGTTTATGATATATGTAAAAAATTTGGTGCCGTAACGGGAGAAAAAGCAGACGACATGTGGCAGCAGCAGGATTCTGTTCACAGTCATGCATCAAAAAAAGTTGCCATTGTCACTGATTCCGGGGCAGATATACCTGAAGATTCAGGGCTTGATATTCATGTGGTACCTGTGCGATATAATTTTGGTAATGTGGGATATGTGGACAAGCTATCCCAGACCAATGAAGAGTTTTATCAGGAGTTGGCTACCAATCCCGAACACCCGAAAACTTCGCAACCCACACCAGGTGATTTCCGCAGACAATATCAGTTTTTACAGTCCCATTACGATTCCATCATTTCTATTCATTTGCCACATGCCATGAGCGGTACCTACCAGTCTGCTTTGAATGCATCTAAAAGAGTGGATGATTCAACCATTTCTGTAAATGATGGGTTGTCTGCTTCAGTGGGATTAGGACTCATAGTCTTACGAGCAGCTGAAATGGTAAAAGAGGGAAAGGGTTTTAATGATGTCAACGCTGCACTGCCCACAATATTTGACACTACTCAGATCTATTTAGCAGTGAAGGATCTTTCCTATGTAGTAAAAGGCGGAAGACTTCCCGGTTGGGTGAAAAAGGTGGCAGACATCCTTAGAATCCGTCCCGTACTTACCACCAAAGCAGATGGAAGTATGGGTGCCGCAGGTGTATTGAAAGGAACAAAAAATCTCGCCGAAAAACTCAGTGTTTTTGTCAGTAATAAATTGGATCCAAACTCAACTTATACCATTTCAATCGGACATTGTAATGTCCCCGAGGATGGGGAACGCCTGAAAGCATTGATTGAAAAAAATCAGAAAAATGTAGATGCAATCCATTTGATGGAAATTGGCTGTGCATTGGGAGTGCATGCAGGTCCCGGCAGCTTGGGAGTAGGCGTTCAGAAAAAGAGACCATGATCACCCCTGACCTTATTTTACGGTTCATCATATCCTATCTACTGGGTTCCATTTCAGGCGGGATGGTTCTGGGTAAACTTAACGGTGTAGATATCAGAAATTTAGGCAGCGGCAACACCGGTGGTACCAATGCCTTTAGAACGATGGGTGCTAAATTTGCCCTGGGCGTACTTTTTATTGATGTTATTAAAGGATTCATTGCTGTTCAATTTGTACCAGGTTTGAATCTAACCGGCCTCATTCCCCCTGCGGAATTAAACCTTGAAATTACTGCTTTAGTCTGTGGATGCGGTGCCGTATTGGGTCATGTCTATCCCCTCTATTATAAGTTCAAAGGAGGAAAAGGTGCAGGAACAATGGTAGGCGTTTTGTTGGCTATGTTCCCGGTAGGGTTGGCAATCTGCCTGGCAGTTTGGGGATTGATTCTTGTTATGTCTGGATATGTGGGATTAAGTACCATAACCGCCGGGATTGCTCTGCCTGTAAGCACTGCTATGATATATCCCGGGGGATTGGCTTCCTCCTTCGGAACCTTTTCAATTATAATTGCATTTTTTATTATTTTCACCCACCGCAGCAATATAAATCGCATGCTCATGGGAAATGAAAACCGCTTTGAGAAGGCGATGAT
>JASLLI010000074.1 GCA_030747125.1 Fidelibacterota bacterium
AACGGCTAAGACTATGAGACTGCCACCAAAATATCCCCAGAATCCTAATATCTCTCCTGCAAAAATAAATGCAAACAAGGCTGCAAATACAGGCTCCATGGCAAAGATGATGGCAGTTTCACTGGGATTTAGTATCCGTTGTGCCCAAATCATAATAAGCAGAGCGATAAATGTAGCTCCAATTCCGGTGACCAGGATGGCAATGATCAGGCGGGATGACCAAAGAGCAAATATGGGTTCAAATATGAGGCTATTCAACCAGGAAAGCCCTGCAACCACCCATGTCTGCACCAGAAAAAAAGGTAAAACCCGGATATTTTTTTTAACATAATAGTCCTGAAAAATAATATGAATTGCGAATCCCAAAGCACAGCCAAATGTGAGTATATCTCCCCAATTTATATTACCTCCTCCCGGATCGAGTAAAAAATAAAGTCCAATCGTAGCAGTTACCACTGCAATCCAAACTTTTATTTTCACTTGCTGGATATTGAATAAATATAAAAGAACAGGGACCATTAACACACTTACGCCAGTGATAAATGCGGATTTACCGGCAGTGGTTTGCATAAGTCCAAAATTTTGAAATGCATATCCGCCAAATAAAAAGAAACCGCAAATCAATCCGCCGATAACTTCTGATTTTGTCAATGTGAAAATGGATGTATTCACTGCAACTAAAGAAAGAATACCTGCGATGGTAAACCGTAAGGTTCCAAAGGCAAATGGACCTGCATCATTCAAGGCATTTTTCACCATAATAAAGGTGACTCCCCAAATGAGAGATACTGCCAGCAGACTAATCTGTGCTGAAATTTTCTTATTCACCTTTTTTAAATCCTAAAAATATGGTGGAAATCCCAAAGGTAAGGTCATGAATTTCTGCCCGGTTAAATCCACCGTATATGAGTTTACGGCAAATATCTTCCCGAGAGGGGAAAAAATCTACGGATTCAGGAAGGTAGCGGTAGGCATCTGAACGGGAGAAAAGGCTGCCTAATCTGGGTAAAACCTGATGAAAATAAAAGGTGAACAGTGACCCCAGCCAGGAATTTTTAGGTTTAGAAAATTCCAATATTCCCAACTTCCCTCCCGGTTTTAATACCCTGAGAAATTCTTCAATGGCTTTTTCATAATGAGCAATATTACGAAATCCATAAGAAATGGTGAGAAAATCTACTGAATTAGAATCAAGAGGAAGCGCTTCTGCATCACCTACAAGAAATTGAACATTCTCAACTTGTTTTTTCTGTGCTTTTTTTGAGGCGATGGAAATCATATTTTCAGCTAAATCAATTCCGGTAACATTTACTTTATGGTTCTTCAGAATTTCAAAGCAGACATCACCGGTGCCGCAGGCAATATCAGCAATGTGATTCCCATGGGAGATATTGAGCTTTTGAACGAACTTTTTCCGCCAATAAATGTCAATACCTACACTGAGAAAGTGGTTGAGAAAATCATAGTTGGAGGAAATATCGTTAAACATTTCCCGGACGAATTTTTTCTTATCTCTCCCCTCATGAGTAAATTCGGGCAATTCCTTATTTCCTTCCATCCATTACTGGCGGAAATTTACACTATCCGTTGTAAATATATACTTCCAATCCTTTGGGAACCTGTAAATTTTCAGGTGATTCAAACGGTGAAAGAGAAAAATTTGAATGTAGGATTGGGTGATGCCATTCAAAGGGCTAAAAAGTATAATCACCCAATTTTATTTTCCTGCTCCTTTCGATTTGATGTAAGGGATCTGCTGCCGCTCCTAACGCATCCTGCAGATAAAAATCAAGTCCGCATATACTGGGAACAACCATCAAGAGGTGCTGCCTTTGCAGGAATCGGCTCCGTTGTAGATATCAGTAAGGAGGGTGAGTGTAACCCTGAATTGATGCAAGAGGAATTACTCCATATTATTCAAACGGGAGTTGCTCTGTCGGATAATTCTCTCATAGGTCCAAGATGTATGGGAGGCTTTGCGTTTAATCAATCTGAGGGAGAAGATGAAACCTGGCAAAATTTCCCCCGAACCCGCTTTCTTATTCCCCAATGTCTTGCAACATTAACTGACGATGGAGCCTGGCTCACCATCTCCTCCATGGTAAATGAACGAGACACTATAGAAAATCTATCGGAGGATATTGGTAAGACTATCAGTTTTTATCAAAACAGACTTCCTGTAACCTTACCTCCAATTTCAAGGGTAGCAGTAGATAAATTTAGAGATGTCCCTGACAGAACTACTTATGACCAGACTATTTATTCCGCTCTGGAGAACATTAAACCGGGATTTCTTGAAAAGGTGGTAATTTCCCGATCCCATCATGTGAAAATAGGAAAAGATTTCAGCGCAGTTTCAGCCATGCAGATTCTGAGGAACGCTTACCCCAAATGTAACAGTTTTTTCTTTTCATTCCCCGGGCAGGGTACTTTTTTTGGCTCCACTCCTGAGAGGTTAATATTTTTAAAAAACGGCTATGCTAAAACTGAAGCCTTAGCAGGAACCATCGCCAGAGGAAAAAATATGGAGGAAGACCGCATCCTTGCAGAAACCCTGTTGGATAGCCATAAAGAACGGGAAGAACATAACCTTGTCAGAGAACAGATTGTGCGAAAATTGAAGGAGCTCATTCGGGACATTCAATACCCTGATATTCCCCAAATACTTAAATTGAAAAATGTACAGCATTTGCACACTCCCATTGCCGGAAAGTTAAAGGGCAGTGAATCGGTTCTTGACTTGGTTGCCATTTTGCATCCAACCTCTGCAGTGGCTGGTTCTCCCACCGAAACAGCTATGAAACTCATTGGAAAAATGGAAAGTCATGACAGGGGATGGTATTCAGGTCCAATAGGCTGGATAGACGCAAAAGGCGAGGGTGAGTTCTTTGTGGCACTTCGATCAGCACTGGTAAAAGATGAAGAAGCACATGTTTTTGCAGGGGGTGGTATCGTTTCAGAATCTCTGCCCGAAACAGAATGGAATGAAACAGAATTGAAGCTGCAACCCATTATTTCTGCATTGTCAGGCGGGCAAATTTGACGATTGCGAAATTCGGAATTCGGATTGGGGATTGGGTTAGATTAAATTATACTAAATAGATATATTCATGGATTCGTCAATAATGAAAAAACGTACCCTTACATTTGCAAAAGACATCATCAGTTTTTGCATATCATTACCCAAAAATCAGGAAGTTGGATTAATAAAAAACCAATTATTTCGAAGTGGTACATCCGTTGGGGCAAATTACCGAGCAGCTTGTCGGGCACGGTCAAAAAAAGAATTTATTGCAAAATTAGGAATTGTAGAAGAAGAAGCTGATGAAACATTATATTGGTTAGAATTATTAAAAGTTCTCATCCCAAAAATTGCAGAAAAAATTCAAACATTGGAGAAGGAATGCGATGAACTACTTTCAATCGTCATTTCATCAATAAAAACCGCAAGAAAAAATTTAAGCAAATCAAATCCTTAAATCACAAAATGAACGGATATTCCAAAATCCGAAATCCGCAATCCGCAATCCGAAATCCACATTAGGTAAGGTAAATCATCCAACAGAATAATCTCCCCTGGTCCATGTTTACTGCTTCATACCTGGAGCATTTAGGTGTTCGCCGTGCCTGTATATCTCCCGGAGCCAGGAATTCACCTCTCACTGCAGCTTTCACCAATATTGCTGGAGTGGAATGCAGCAGCCATATTGATGAAAGAGGAGCAGCCTTTTTTGCACTGGGAGTTGCAAAGTCCACGCAGAGACCGGTAGTTTTAATTTGCACCTCCGGCACCGCTGCAGCTAATTATTTTCCAGCAGTTATTGAAGCTGAAATGAGCAGAACCCCCCTTATTATTCTCACAGCTGACAGACCAGGATTCCTCATTGGCACCGGAGCTAATCAGACCATAAACCAACAAAATCTGTATGGAAATCATGTCCGCTTCTTTAGAGATGTGGGCCTGCCGATATCTGATTTTTCAACCCTGAATTTTATTTTAAGAGATGCATGGATTTATGCGTTAGGTTCTTACAGAATGAAACCTCCGGGACCTGTACATTTAAACTTTCCTTTTGATGAGCCACTGCTTCCGGATAATTTGGATGACTGCCCAGACATTGAATTGTCTAAAGAGAATATCAATTTACCTGATCCAAAGTCTAAAGAAATTCCCAAGCTGGCTTTCAAAGGGAACACCCTAATTGTTCACGGACCTATGGAAGGTAATCACCACCAAAATAAAATTATTGATCTTGCTGAAAAATTACATGCCCCCATATTTGCTGACCCTCTGTCACAGCTGCGCTATGGATTTGACTGTCCATTGATTTTGTCTCATTATGATTTTTTCATGCGGTCAAATGAAGTAACTCCTGATTTAGTGCTGCGATTTGGTAGAAAACCCACCTCAAAAAAACTAAATCAATACCTTGACAAATGGAAAGACAAAACTATTCTGATTGATGCCTGGGAACAGTTTAATGATGATTGTCCGCAGTTCATTCAGGCTCCCATAGGAGACTTTTGTGATGTTCAAATGGATGCGATTATTACCAGAAATGAGGAGCAGTGGACAACTAATATGCTTCAGTTGGAAAAGTCAACAAATGCTGTCATTGCAAATAATAAAAATATTCATGAAGGAATTATAGCTAAGACTTGTCTGGAGACTCTAAAGAATGGAAATAATTTCATTATCGGGAACTCCATGCCAATCAGAGATGTGGATAGCTATTCTTCAGCAGTTACCCACAAAATTTCTGCTTACTCCAACAGAGGAACCAGCGGTATTGACGGTGTTATTTCTACTGCAATGGGAGTTGCACAGAGCAGTCCAAAATCTCACTCTCTATTACTAATTGGAGATGTAAGTTTTTTTCACGATTTGAATGCATTTCAGGGGAAAAGTGAAGAATTACACCTAACAGTTGTAGTAGTGAATAATGCAGGTGGAGGGATATTTTCCTTTCTTCCCATTGCAAAAACCGGGATAGACCAATTCTCAACCTATTGGACTACGAATCCAAAGGCAGAAATCCAAAAAGCTGCAGAATTATTTGGAATTCCCTATTATTCTGCGGTTAACCATTTGGAGTTGAAAACTCGGATTCAAACTTGTAGTTCCAACTCGAATATTTCAATTATAGAGGTAAAAACAGATATTGATGAAAATATCCACCAGCATAACAAGACGGCTGAGGAAGTTGAGAAAGCCTTAGCTGAGTTTTAGTGTTGATATAACTTTTCACCCTCTGAGTGAGCAATGATAGTAGTCCCCACAGAGTCACTGAAAATATTTACCATAGTGCGCATCATATCCAACGGTCTGTCAACTGCTAGCATGGTGCCGATGATGAGTGCAACATCAGCATCCTGAAACCCAACAGCCTGGGTTACAATGAAAATCATTACTAATCCTGCGCTGGGAATTCCTGCAGCTCCGATAGAAGCCAGGAGGGCAGTAATGACAATGGTGAGCTGATTTGCCATGGATAATTCTATTCCCAGAACCTGCCCGATAAATAAAACACCGGCGCATTCATATAATGCAGTTCCGTCCATATTGACTGTGGCACCCATAGGTAATACAAAGGAAGATACCTTATTTGAGACCCCTGCATTTTCTTCCACACAGCGCATGGTAACAGGCAGGGTGGCATTAGAAGAACTGGTAGAGAATGCAGTTGCCAACGCAGATACCATAGCTGAAAAGTGTTGTTTGGGGTTGATCCCGGTTAGGAAATAAAAGAGGAGAGGTAAAACCACCAACAAATGAATGGTAAGCCCACCCGCTATGGTGAGCATATATTGTCCTACTGCGGAAAAGAGAGTGAAACCAGATGTTGCCACAGCCTTTGTAATAAGACCCAATACTCCCAATGGAGCAATTTTGATAATGATTTGGGTGAGATTCATCATTACCTCAAATGATGCAGAGAAGATTTTTTTCAATCGTTGTGAATTTTCTTCATCAATTCGTGTAAGACCTACACCCAGGAAAATTGCAAAGAAAATGATACCCAGCATATCTCCGGAAGAGGCAGCCTGAAATGGATTCAAAGGAATCATTCGTATCAATATATCTGCAGGTGACCCCGGCTTTTGTAAATTTTCCGGATTAAAGGTATCAGTTCCGGCAAGATTTACTCCCGTCCCCGGTTGGATGATATTGGTGAGGGAAAGTCCAATCAGAATGGCAAATAAACTGGTGGTAAGGTAGTAAAAAAAAGTTTTCATACCCATTCGTCCCAGGCTTTTTCCACCTCCAATCCCGGAAACTCCACTGACAATTGATGTAAAAATGAGGGGGACAATAACCATTTTCAGAAGCCGTACGAAAATGGTTCCAAGAGAGGTTATTATTGAAAAAATTGAACCATGGGGATCCCCTTGATACATATTTTGAAAGATGAGACCAAGACAGGTCCCTACCGCCATGGCAATGAGAATCTGCCAGTGAAGTTTTATTTTAAGCATTGAATCTGTAATTGAAATTGGGGGATAACTTAAGAGGGTTTTTGTATCAGGGAAATAAAAAAGCCCGGATGAGGCCGGGCTTTTTTGTCAGTAATTGGCAAGCCGGAGGAGGAGGAAAACTTGCCAAATGGAATACTAAAATTACCAGTTATAACTGATGGTCCAGTTTGCACCTAATGATTCATTTCTACCTGTAACATACCGGCCAGGGTTCTGAAAGAGGTCTTCATAACTACCTACGTTCATATCTAAATTGAATGAACCGTAGTTAAAACCGAGACCTACAACCAAACCGCCAACTTGATCAGCAGGGGTACAGGCTTCGTCGCCGTCATTACAGACCACAGCTTCTACATCTGTTCCGCCATTCGCAAAATCGTAATTATGGCTGTATCCAATTCGGAGGGTTGCCCAATCTGTCATTGCAGATTCAACGGCGAAATTCCATACAATACCCATTGTTGGATCAGCATCGCCCACAGAACCATAATTAAAGCCTAAACCAAATAGGCTATTAATTCCGCTATCATATGCTGTATTTGTATAGAAATGTGCGCCAAGACCCATAGTCGCAGGATCTTCCGCTTTATCGTCACCTTCCATTCCCATGTCAAAATCAACGAGGATATTTTCAAAGAGCCATATATTCTGAGCACGCCTTAAGTTAACACCAACTGCTCC
>JASLLI010000075.1 GCA_030747125.1 Fidelibacterota bacterium
TTACTCAAGATTGAGAATTTTCATTTTACTCCGCTACATTCAGAATGACAAGTTAAAAATTGGGACGCCCCCGCCGGATGAATGCCGTTTCATTCCCCTACCGTAGCAGGATTCCTTTAGAGACGCCCCAAAGTACAACAATCAACCCTGATTGTTGGAATAATATTTCTAACTCCATCGTCAAATTTACAGACCATATCCTCACCTTGTGATAAATTAAAGTCCAATTGCTTATAATTTTTGGATTAAGACGAGGTAAGAGGGTTAATTTGAAAGATTATCAGCATAATTTGAAGAAACGGTACAGTTTTTCCAGTACCTGCTATACCTGTAAAGGGAAAATGGAAGGAATTGAGAGGGAATTAAAATAACTGTTAAATGTATGCAGAACACTTTTCCGCGGGACGACTGTTTTTTTCATGTCAATTAACTATTCCTTTTTATATGGTTAGTAAAGTACAACATTCTTTCAAATATGTAATATTTTTACTCTGGTTCTCTATTAATATTTTCATCTCAGAGGTTGACAGAAAAATGCAGGTTTCTTTTATTCATTTTTCATTCTCAAATATTGCCTCATTAGCCAACTCGTCTGCCCGCTCATTTTCAGGGTGACCACTATGCCCTTTTACCCATTTCCATGATATAGTATGCTTTTGGACTTCCACATCTAATGCCTGCCAAAGCTCTTTATTCTTCACCGGTTTTTTATTGGCAGTTTTCCAGCTTTTCTTCTTCCAGGAATGAATCCAGTCGGTAATACCGTTTTTCACATAGTTGGAGTCTGTGGTGATTATAATGCTGCAGGGGCGGGTGAGTGAATTTAAAGCTTCAATGACCGCAGTAAGTTCCATGATGTTATTGGTGGTTTCAGAGGAAAATCCCTTTAGTTCTTTTTCATGATTTCCATACCTCAAAATAGCCCCCCAACCACCGGGGCCAGGATTGCCCTTGCAGGCACCATCTGTAAATATGTGAACGGTTTTATTTGCATTATCCATGCTAAAATCTATAACATATTTTACAGGGTGAAAAACAAAAACCCCTGCAAGAATAATCCTGCAGGGGTTTGGAGGAGAAAACCAGGTCTTGTTTTATGCTACTTCAGTCTCAAACTGTTCTTCTTCGGTACTGCCTTTCATAGCAGTGGTGGAAGCCTGTCCCTGGGTAATCGTATTTTGAACTGCATCAAAATATCCTGTTCCCACGAAAGCCTGATGTTTTGCAGCACGGAATCCATGTACTTCATTGGCGAATTCCTTTTCCTGTAATTGTGAATATGCCCACATTCCGTTTTCTTTATACGCTTTGGAAAGTTCAAACATACCCATGTTCAAACTATGCCATCCCGCAAGAGTAATGAATTGATACTTGTATCCCATTTTATACAGATCTTCCCTAAAGGTTTTCATGGTATCTTCATCCAGATTTTCCTTCCAGTTGAATGAGGGAGAACAATTATACGCAAGCATCTGACCAGGATATTTTGCATGTATGGCATCTGCAAATCGTTGTGCCTCTTCCAGATTTGGCTTCGCTGTTTCACACCAGAGCAGGTCTGCATAAGGGGCATAACTGAGCCCCCTGTCAATAGCCTGGTCCAGCCCGTTTTTCACATATTGGAAACCCTCGTGAGATCTTTCACCGGTAGTGAATTTTTTATCTCTGTCATCAGAATCAGAAGTGAGAAGATTGGCAGCGTTGGCGTCAGTTCTGGCGATGATGAAGGTAGAAGTACCCATTACATCTGCAGCCAGCCTGGCGGCAATCAGTTTATTCACAGCTTCCTGTGTAGTAACCAATACCTTGCCGCCTAAGTGACCACATTTCTTTGCAGAGGAGAGTTGATCCTCATAGTGTACCACAGATGCCCCTGCTTTAATCATATGTTTCATCAGTTCAAAGGCATTCAGATTTCCGCCGAAACCTGCTTCTGCATCTGCAATGATGGGAACCATCCAATCAATACTGTCATCCCCTTTCTGCCAGTGGATTTCATCCGTACGCAGCAGGGAATTGTTAATTTTTTCCACCAATTTTGGAACAGAGTCCACAGGATAGAGGCTTTGATCAGGATACATGGTGCCGGCAGTATTATTGTCTCCTGCTACCTGCCAGCCGGAGCAATATATAGCTTTCAGTCCTGCCTGTACTTCCTGCACTGCCTGGTTTCCGGTAACGGCACCTAAAGCACATACCGGCTCACCTGAGTTCAGCAGATTCCAGAATTTTTCAGCACCCTTTTTTGCCAGGGTATATTCAATATTTACAGAAGAGCGGAGACTTACGACTTCCTCAGCAGTGTATGGTCTTTCAACTCCGGTCCAGCGGGGATTATCATTCCACTCTTTTTCTAATTGTTTTACTTGTTCCTGTCGGTTCATTATCATTCCTTTTTATAGTTGATTATATGCGGGTATAGTTAAAAATTCATCAAATGCTTCTTTATGGATCATCTCACTGAACAAATCTGCTGCCTCAGAAAATTTTCCTGATTGATAGCGTTCTATTCCGATTTCTTTTTGGATTACATTCAGCTCTTCAGTAAGCCAGTTTTCAAACCGTTGGGTAGTGATGGGCGAACCATCATTTAATTTGGCTTCATGCCTGATCCATTGCCAAAGTTGTGCTCTGGAGATTTCTGCAGTGGCAGCGTCTTCCATGAGGTGATAGAGGGGAACACATCCGTTCCCACATAGCCAGGCTTCTACATATTGAATGCCAACTCGAATGTTCGCCCGAACTCCTTCTTCGGATATGTCACCACTTGGCACTTTTAGCAGATCTGCTGCAGTAACAGACACATCTTCACGAAGATTATGCATCTGGTTTGGCTCCGGCATGACGGAATTAAAGGCATCCAGAGCAATGGGAGACAGACCGGGGTGTGCAATCCAGGTGCCATCGTGTCCGGCATGGGCTTCCCGCTCTTTATCTTCCTTCACCTTATTCATGGCCGCATCATTTGCCTCCGGATCATTCTTGATGGGGATTTGGGCTGCCATACCTCCCATAGCATGTGCACCTCTTTTATGGCAGGTCTGCACCAGAAGATTCACATAGGATTTAAGAAAGTGACGATCCATGGTCACCTGTGATCTGTCAGGAAGTACACAGTCATCATGGTTTCTGAATTTCTTGATAAAGCTGAAGATGTAATCCCATCTGCCACAGTTTAACCCTGCAGAGTGCTCCCGAAGTTCATATAGGATTTCATCCATTTCAAAAGCTGCCAGAATTGTTTCAATAAGCACCGTCGCCTTTATAGTCCCTCTGAGGATGTCCAATTCATCTTGTGCCATGTTAAAGATGTCATTCCATAATCGGGCCTCCAAATGGCTTTCCATTTTTGGCAGGTAGAAGTATGGACCGCTGCCGTTTTTGGTTAAATTCCTGGCATTATGGTAAAAATAGAGACCAAAATCGAAAATACCGGCAGACATGGGTACGCCGTCCACATGGACATGTTTTTCTTCCAGATGCCAGCCGCGGGGGCGCACCATTAAAGTAGCGGGAGCATTACACAATTCATAAAACTTTCCGTTGGGATTGGTAAAAGTGATATTCCGGTTCACAGCATCTCTTAAATTGATCTGTCCCTCAATGATATTTTCCCAGGTGGGAGAGTTGGAATCTTCAAAATCTGCCATGAATACTTTTACACCACTGTTCAGTGCATTAATAATCATTTTGCGGTCAACGGGACCGGTGATCTCCACTCTGCGATCTTGCAGGTCCTCAGGAACGGGAGAAACTTTCCAATCTCCGCTACGGATTACCTCAGTATCTGCTAAGAAGTCAGGCTTAATGCCATTATCTAATTCATCCTGCCTATTTTGGCGGTTTTTCAATAGCATGAGACGAGTTTGGTTAAAATTGTTTTGCAGCTTTGCAACAAATTGCAATGCATCCTCTGTGAGAATTTCGTGGTAGCCGTTTTTCAGGCTGCCGGAAACCTTAATAGAAAATTGTTCTAAAGTGTTTTGAATTTCCATGCATATTTCCTCATTTATAGATTTTTTTCCCAATCGGGATAGAAAAAGTACTATGAGGACTGGCAAGATAATAAGTAAATTTTACAGTAGAAAATTTACAATGTAAATTTTACAAACTGTGAATATAACTCCATCCATCGCCAGAAAAACCCACTTCTTAGGGTCAAAAATACGAAGTCTGAGAAAACAGAGCGGACTCACCCTTGAAGATTTATCAGTAAGATGTATTCAAATTGATGCACAGACAGCGCCATCTGTTTCCTATCTGTCCCTCATTGAAACGGGTAAGCGAATTCCCTCTGAAGGATTGCTTAAATTATTTGCCAATATTTTCCAGAAAGATATGGAATGGTTTTTAGATGATAATATTCAAATAGAAGATGGGAAGCAGGAGCAGTCCGGCAGTAAGGGTGCATCATTTTCGCTGGAACCAAAATTTTTATTTTCAGATAACCTGTTGCAAACTTCCATACCGGAACTGCTTTCTCAAACAGGAACCAATGGCAGGCAATTTGCCCATATTCTCATTCGTTCTTATCAGGAAAAACACCAGAACCAATTCCCTGACATTGAAAGGGCAGCTGAGGAAATTGGGAAGAAACGCTTTCCTCTCAGCATTCAGGATATTCTTGATCTGTACAAAACAGTAGATTTGAAAGTAAAATTTTTCCAGAGAGACCCATTTGTAACCAGAAATGATTCCGGGTATGAAATCCGTACCTTGTTCCGATCCTTTTTTGATCCGCCCAATACGGTTATATTAAACCGTCAGTTAGAATTGGAACCCCGCAGAATGAAATATGACCTCTCAGCATATTTAGGGCATAAGGTGTTGCATAACGGTGATGGGCTGGTTTCAAGCCATGCCACCGGAGGAGAGCTGGGAGGATCTCCCCAGCCTGACAGCCAGACTGGGGACAAAGTAAGACAAGAGGATATTCTTTACGCCTGGCGGAACTTTGAATGTAGTTTTTTTGCTGGCGCACTGCTATGTCCCCGCCAGCCTTTCCGCCATTATCTCGCCCGTGAAGCATACAATGTACATGCCTACGATAAAATTGACCTCACTGCAGGAGTGTATATGCGCAGGATGACCTGTGTATCTCCCTATAAACATTGGCATTATTTCGATGCTTTTCAACCAGGGTTTCTCCGTGCAGTTTATCGGGGGAATGGAATACCCATGCCCTGGGGGAATATGCGAATGGGGATGGATCCCTGCCGGCAATGGGCTGTGTTTCGTTTATTAGATCAACCTCAAATTAAAAAACCACTGAAACAGTTATCACTCCTCATGTCGGGGAATGATCTTCATCTCTATTCCTGTGTGTCTCAAAGGATAAAGGATGCAGCGCAAAACTCCCATGTAGTCTCTGCGGGTATTGATTTAATTCCCGCCCTGGAAAACCAGGGCATTGACAGTAGAGAATTCTGTGAATCTGTTCGTGATTATGCCCTGCAACATGAATCCACAAAAGACATCCCACAGCATATCACGAACCCTTTAAATTTGGTATCGAAAATTTTAAATATTTCCTGGGTTTCAGAAGGATTGAGTAACCCCATCCAGATAATCTGCCCAAGGTCATCAAACTGTCCTAAAGAAACAGCCTGTGAAGATCAGCCAAAAAGAGGAAAAAAGGTCTCCTGGCTGAATGAAATCAAACAAGAAATTTTAACGGAACTCAACTGAAAAATGATGCATAATAAATTACATTCTATAGAAAAACCACTGCTCATGGGACCTGGTCCGTCCTGTGTCTCCCCACAAGTGTATGAAGCTCTTTCCAAACCCACTTTAGGGCACCTTGACCCTGAATTTATTTCCCTCATGGATGAAATTAAGGAATTCCTAAAACAGCTCATGCAGACTCAAAATGTTTTAACCGTACCCGTTTCAGGGACAGGCTCTGCAGGAATGGAAACCTGCTTCGTCAATCTGGTTGAGCCCGGGGATAAAGTGTTAGTACTCGTTAATGGCGTCTTTGGAACACGCATGGAAGATGTTGCAACCCGGTTGGGAGCAGAAGTGGACAGCCTCAATTACGAGTGGGGGACTGCAGTTGAAGTGGAATCCGTAAAAAGTAAGCTGGCAGAAAAAGAATATGATCTCGTAGCAGTAGTCCATGCGGAAACTTCAACAGGAGTATGTAATCCTGTTGCAGAAATCGGAAAATTGATGCAAGAAAATAACGCCTTGTATCTGGTGGATTGTGTCACCAGCCTGGGGGGAATGGAAGTGAAAATGGATGATTGGAATATTGATGCTCTGTATAGTGGTACTCAGAAATGTTTATCCTGTCCTCCTGGCTTGGCTCCTGTTTCATTTTCTGACAGAGCTGTAGAAAAACTCACCAAAAGAAAGACCAAAGTTCCCAATTGGTATTTGGATTTGAGTATGATTACTCAATATTGGAGTGGTCAGGCAAGGGTTTATCATCATACTGCTCCCATCAATATGCTCTATGGATTGTATCAAGCTTGTTTTTCAGTTTTAGAAGAAGGTTTGGAAAATGTATTTTTCCGTCATCTGGAAATGCATAAACTTCTTATAAAGGAATTGCAAACTATCGGGTTAGAACTATGTGTAGATAAATCTGTGAGACTGCCCATGTTAAATGCAGTTCACATTCCCCAGGGG
>JASLLI010000076.1 GCA_030747125.1 Fidelibacterota bacterium
GAGGAGGAAAAAGCTAAATCTCTGCAGTCACTAGAATTGATCTTTTCAAAATTGATACAATTTGGATGCGACCGTTCCTCAACCTTTCTGGCCTTAGGGGGTGGAGTTGTAGGAGATGTTACCGGTTTCATTGCAGCTACCTTTATGCGGGGAGTGGACTATATTCAGATCCCCACTACTTTATTAGCTATGGTGGACTCCTCAATTGGAGGCAAAACCGGTGTAAACCTGAAAGAGGGTAAAAATCTGGTAGGTGCCATCTGGCAGCCCAAAGCAGTTATTATTGATCCAAATTTATTGGAAACCCTTCCTGAAAAAGAGGTAACATCTGCATTAGGTGAGGTGATTAAATATGGTGCCATCCTTGACAAAAGATTATTATTGAAAGTTAAAAATAATTTAACTTCTTTGCTTCAAAGAGAAAACTCAAATCAGTTTGAGGATATTATTGGCAGGTGTGCAGAATTGAAAGCAGGCATAGTTGCCGAAGATGAAAGAGAAGGAGACAAACGGCGGATTCTCAACTTTGGTCATACTATTGGCCATGCCTTAGAGACGCATTTCGGATTTGATACGCTGCGACACGGAGAAGCAGTCGCCTATGGAATGCTGGCTGCGGGAAGGTTATCCTTTGAATATGGACGATTAAAGGATGAAGAATTAGATTTCCTAAACCAAACAATTGGTAAATTACCCCTCCCTGAACTGCCAGAGTTTAATCCGGAGGATATTCTGAAAATAATGCGATCCGATAAAAAAGTGAAAGATGGGGAAATCCACTTTGTGTTATTAGAAGAATTGGGGAAGGCAGTCATTAGTGGAAATGTTACTGAAGGAGCAATTGTAAAGGTTTTAAATGAAATGCAGAGTTCAAAATGGAAAAATCAACATTTAACACTTGATTAAAATTATTGCAATGTCTGGAATTACTGTAAAAAAGAAGTATATTTATTTGCATTTTATATTTTGAAATATAATTTATGAACATCTTAGTTATTAACGGACCGAATTTAAATTTATTGGGTTCCAGAGAACCAGAAATCTATGGTACCGATACTTTAGAAGAGCTCATGATGTGGCTTGAAACCAGCCCTACCGGTTCAAATCACTCCTTTAAATTTTTCCAATCTAATCATGAAGGTGAAATCATTGATATGCTTCATGACGAAAGACATTGGGCACAGGGGGTTCTTATTAATCCTGCTGCATTTACTCACTATTCTTATGCAATTCGTGATGCAATTTCTGCAGTGGATATCCCAGCCGTTGAAGTACATTTATCAGATTTACAAAAGCGGGAAGAATTCAGGCAGGTTTCTGTAATTTCTTCTGTGTGTGTAGATCAGGTTACAGGGATGGGGAAGGACAGTTATTTGGAAGGGCTAAACAGACTGCTGCAGAAGATTGGCTAATTCTACTTCATAGATGGGTCTGCGGAGAATGGCAAACTCTCCCGGATTATAATCAAGGGGAATGCTGAATCTCCCGGTTCCTCCATGACATACTTCCACCTCTTTTTCTGATGAATTTCGGATTTCTGTAATTGTCCTTGTTTCTACAGAGTCAGGTGTAATTATTTCTATAGTTGTACCTTTTTCAATCCGATTTTTACATTCAAAAGACAGCAGCCCTTTACTTTCATCAAAGTGTAAAAACATACCTGCAGCTTTGTGTGTCATCTCCATTGATCGGCCGTCAGTGAAATTTTCTCCAAACTCTTTGGGATTTCTGGTATAAAATCCCGTTGTATATGTTCGGTTGGATAATGCCAGCAAATCCTTTAAATTCTGAGGATCAAATGCTTTCCCCATGCCCATATCATCAATAGCCTTCCTGTATGAACGAGTGCACATGGCGGCATAGTATTCTGATTTAGTGCGCCCCTCAATTTTATAACTGCATACCCCTGCTTTTTTAATATCTTCAAGAATTTCTACGGAACATAAATCTTTCGCATTGAATAGGTAGGTGCCGTTTTCATCTTCTGAAATGGGATATTGCTCATCAGGGCGGTGAGACTCTTTTACAAAAAATCCATCTTCAGGAGAGGTATAACCATTTTGATTCACTTTTGAATTTTCAGCAGATTCAATTTCAGTTAAGCTGTCCACTTCTTGCCCTAATTGATATTCCCAGCGGCAGGAATTGGTGCAGGTACCCTGATTGGCATCCCGGTGATTCATGTAATTGGTAATAAGGCAGCGACCTGAGTAGGCTATACAAATGGCACCATGTACAAAACTCTCCAGTTCAATATCCGGGACTTTCTCTTTTATTTCAGCAATTTCTTTCAAACGCAGTTCCCTTGACAGGATAATCCGTTCCACCCCCATGTCTTTCCAAAACTGGACTGTTGTCCAGTTTGTGGCATTTGCCTGTGTTGATAAATGGACAGGTACATCAGGGTAGCGTTTTAAGGCGATATTTATGAGTCCCGGATCAGCCATGATAAGACCGTCAGGATTCCAAGCTACTACTTTATCCAATTCCTTCAGGAAGGAGTCAATTTTTGTATTATGGGCAAAGATGTTCAGGGTAAGATATATTTTTTTCCCCATTTTATGAGAATATTCAATACCCTTTTTTAGGGAATCTTCACGAAATTCATTTTCCCTGGTTCTAAGTGAAAATTTAGGGATACCTGCATAGGTAGCATCTGCTCCATAAGCCAATGCGTATTTGAGCTTATCAAAATTACCAGCAGGAGATAATAATTCCGGTTTACTGCTATTTGCCATGCTCATAATTTACAGTGTAGATTATCCCTTCCCCAATGTGGATTATTTATCAATGATTTCAATTTCAGAATCCATTACTATAAAGGCAGACCGCAACAAAGTCTGGGCATTTTTATCAGATTTTTCCATAAGTCTTCAATTTAACCGATTCCATACACAATTGGAGTTACCTGCGGAATACTCCATCAGTAAAATGAAGACTTTCACTATTCATCATAATTTTGGTTTTGGTATGCATGAAATGGTGGCTGAAATTGTAAACTGTAATCCCCCTTTCATGTTAGAAATAAAGGAATTTTGTAAAGAAGACTCTAAAAAAGGCTTTCCACATACAACCATATTTACTGTGGAAGAATCAGATAAAAAATGTAGCTTGAAATGCACTGTATTAGGAACCTACGGTGCAAAAGTACAGGACATTCCCTTCAAACCCATTTTAAAGGGAGTTATCATTGAAGAATTATTAAAAATAAAAAATGCCATTGAATCTGCTGAAAATTCTCTAAAACCACTCTCGCCTGAAACTATAAATCCCATCTAAGTTGCCTGCTTGATAATACTTTTCTTCCGTCGTAAATTTACACCTCCGCAAATTTTAATTTTCAATAACTTTATATAAATGAAAACTGATTTAAAAGAAGTAAACAGTTATACCCGGCAGTTAGATGTCACTATTGCCTGGGAACAAATTCAGGATGAATTCGAGAAAGAATTTTCACGAGCGAGTTCAACCTATTCCATGAAAGGATTCAGGAAAGGAAAAGTCCCATCTTCTATTGTGAGAAAAAATCTGGGACCTTCCATTGAAGCTCATTTCGCTGAACATTCCATAAATACCTATTACCGCCAGGCTTTAGATGAATTGAAGTTGTCACCTATTAATCAGGCAAAAATCAATAATCTGGAATTTAAGGAAGGAACTGATCTGTCATTCACTGCAGAGTTTGAGGTGGAACCTGTTGTCAATCTTCCCAAATATGAGAAAAAAATAAAAGTTGAAGCGGTTAAATATATAGCTGAAAAAGAAGATGTTGATGATGCTCTTATCCGTTACCAGGAGCAACATGCAACAGTGAAAACCATTGATACAGGGGCAGAATCAGGGCATTTTATTTTGGGTGATTTCCAACGATTAGACGATTCAGGGCTTCCTGTAGTTGGTGACAAAATGGAAAAACAGTACATCCGTCTTGGCTTTGGCCTTATTAAAGATGATGCTGAAAAAGTACTTACAGGTGCAAAAGAAGGTGATGAAGTTAAAGTCTGCGTTACACAGAAAGATAAGGATGAAACTTATCAGGTTACTGTTCTTAAAGTTGAGGAACAAATCCTGCCTGACATTGATGACGAACTTGCTAAAACTGTAAATGAAGAAGTATCCACCCTTGATGAATTAAAGGGAATTGTGAAAGAGCAACTACAATCTTCCTTAGACAGAGACCACAGGGAGTTAATCCAAAATGAAATTATTAAATATTTTGTTACGAATTCCACTGTAGAAGCACCTGAATCAATGATCAGCAATTATCTTGAACATATTAAACAGGATTTGGAAGCAAAAAAACAACCCATTGAAGAAACAGGATTTGAAGAAAAGTATCGCTCTCATGCAGAGTTTAATATAAAATGGTATATATTAAAAGATCATATCATACAAAATGAAAACCTTGAAGTGTCTGATGAAGAAATCAACGAAAAAATAACTACTTTTGTTTCTGATAATAAAGAAGATGGAAAGAAAATAAAGTCATTTTACCGTCAATCAAAAAATAAGCAACGGTTATATGATGATATCCTGAATGAAAAACTTTTTAATACTTTAATTGAATATGCAAAGGTAAAGGTTATTGAAAAATCAACCAATGAATTACGCAAAGAACACAAACATTAATATGGAGTTAAAAGAATCAATGATGATACCAATGGTGGTTGAGCAGTCCGCACAGGGAGAACGGGCTTATGATATTTATTCCCGCTTATTAAAAGAGAGAATTATATTTTTAGGGTCTGAAATAAATGACCATGTTTCAAGTTTAATAATTGCTCAATTATTATTTTTAGAAGCTGATGACCCTGAAAAGGAAATTTTCATGTATATCAACAGTCCCGGAGGAGTTATTACTTCCGGTTTTGGTATTTTGGATACCATGAATTATATCAAGCCGGATATCTGTACTATCTGTATGGGGCAGGCAGCCAGTATGGCTGCGGTTCTTCTTAGCGCCGGTACCAAAGGGAAACGCTCCGCACTTGAAAATTCCCGAGTAATGATTCACCAGCCTCTGGGGGGTGTCCAAGGGCAGGCCACGGATATTGAAATCCATACCAGAGAAATTCTTTATCTGAAAGAGAAACTGAATAAAATTCTCAGCAAAAATACAGGAAAGTCAATAAAATCCATAGAAAAAGACACAAACAGGGATAACTTTATGAATGCTGAGACCGCATTAGATTATGGTATTATTGACCAAATTGTAACAACCCGATAAGCCATGAGTAAGAAAATCTCTGACCAGACTTTTATCTGTTCTTTCTGTGGTTATCCGGAGGGAGAAGTTGATTTCCTTGTAGAAGGAAATGAAGCTTACATCTGTGATAACTGCGTTGCACGAGCCAGCGATATTGTAAATGAAAATGCCCGCAATTCTGTGTATGGATTCACCTTTAATCTCCATACCCCGAAAGAAATTAAACGCATGCTGGACGAACATATAATTGGTCAGGAATTAGCAAAACAGTCTGTAGCAGTGGCAGTGTATAATCACTATAAACGGATTCAAACCCGGTACGACAAATCAGATGTTGAAATTGAAAAATCCAATATCCTCCTTGTTGGTCCCACTGGAACGGGGAAGACTCTCATTGCCAAAACTCTTGCCAAGCTATTAAATGTTCCCTTTGCCATTGCAGATGCCACTGTGCTCACAGAAGCTGGTTATGTGGGAGAGGATGTTGAAAATATTCTGGTGCGCCTTTTCCAGGCCGCAGAGTATGATGTTGACAGGGCAGAGATGGGCATTATTTATATTGATGAAATGGATAAGATTGCCAGAAAAGAAGGGAATCCTTCCATCACCAGAGATGTCTCCGGCGAAGGGGTTCAGCAGGCATTACTGAAAATGCTGGAAGGAACAAAAGCAAATATTCCTCCCAAAGGAGGCAGAAAACATCCTGAGCAGCCCTTAGTGACCATTGATACTTCTAATATTCTGTTTATTTGTGGTGGGGCTTTTCAGGGATTGGAAGATATTATAGAAAAAAGAGTTTCCGGCGGGGGAATTGGTTTTGTCAGAGAAATTAAAACCAAACTGGAAGATTCCCATTTATTTTCTAAAACTCAATCGGAAGATTTACAAAAATATGGGTATATACCGGAACTCATTGGAAGGCTCCCCGTTATATCACCATTAGAGGAATTGTCAGAGGAAGCAATGCTTTCCATTTTGACAAATCCCAAAAACGCTCTTATCAAACAATATCAGAAATTATTTGAACTTGAAAATGTACATCTTGAATTTACACCAAAAGCTCTTCAGGAAATTGTTAAAAAAGCCAAGGTTCGCAAAACAGGAGCCAGGGCGTTGCGTTCTATCCTTGAAAATACCATGCTTGAAATCATGTTTGAAGTCCCCTCCATTGATGATATTGATACCTGCATTATCACCGAAGATGTTATCCTTCAAAAAGGAAAACCTATCTATAAACTGCTGCGGCAGTCAGCTTAATATCCTTTTTCCAAC
>JASLLI010000077.1 GCA_030747125.1 Fidelibacterota bacterium
ACATGCCTCCGCCTGTACTACCACGGATGCCCCAGCCCACTAATTCACTGTTAGAGTGGATAGCCCGGTAATCCGTTGAAAATGCCATATCATCACAGCAGGTATTCCCTGCATCATCAACGGTACCAAACCAATCTAAATGGAAAAAATGAATATTGGTATATTCACCAGAGAAGGGATCGGGATAGTCGTATTGGTCTTCTCCAAATTGCCATCCGTCACTGCAGCTCTGGCAGACGCCTAAATGAATGGTATGGGAGGAACCCAAATCATAGATATCCTGTCCTGTGATACTGATTGACCAGTCTGTTGAAAACCCGGCAGATATGAGGAGAAATATGCCTCCAATACAATAATATATGTCTTTTAAATTCACTATGCTTCTTAAAGCTGTCCGAAATTATATTCCAAAAATACAGATTTTTCACCGGATGAATAAGTGATTTATATCAATATAAATGAATATTGTTTCCTTCATAAAAACCTTATTTAAAACCAGGATTCTATCTCTTTTTCGTTGGGGAACTCTCCCGTATCAAATTTTGAGTACACCAGATCGCCATTTTTTTTCACTTCAAATGCACCGGAGCGGGGAGGATTATCATTCCCTTTTATAATTGCATTTGGAGCATGTTTTTTGATGAGTTTTGACACACGGTCAAAATCTGGGTGGTAATTTCATTTTTCACAAAATTCTATATGAAACTGCATTGTTTCTCCTTACTGAATAAATCTTAGCGATTCTAACAATCCCCAAATTCCCGGGATGAGGAGGATCCATCCTAATATTTTGGTGAAAAAATCAATATCATAGTTTCCGGTTCGCCTCCAAACCAGCCAAGCACCAGTTCCAGTCAACACCACAAAAAATAAAAATAAAATGGTTTCTCCCATGGGGTAGTTTCACTCGAATTGAGGAAATATCAAAGCATTATCACATATTAAATTCATAGTTAATTGTAAATAATCCCTATAAATTATATAGTCCATAACAATTCAATTTAAAGGCAGATAAACCATGGCACAAAATATAAAATTTGGGGATGTTGATGTTCAGATTCCCAATATTGAATTTAAAAAATTTGGTTCCCTCATTGCAATTATCGCAATAGTTATTTTAGCATTTTTTTCCTTTTATACTGTAGATGCCAACGAAAACGGTGTCATTTTGCGGTTGGGAAAATATTCCCATACCACTATGCCGGGATTGCATTTCAAAATCCCCATTGTTGACAGAGTTTACCGTGTGAAAGTGGACTACCAGTATAAGAAAGAATTTGGATTCAGAACGGTTAAAGCGGGAGTTCGTACAGAGTATTCTAAGCGAAATTACAATGCAGAATCCTGGATGCTTACCGGTGATTTAAATATTGCAGAAGTACATTGGATAGTCCAGTTTAAAATAAAAGATGCAGCTGCTTTCCTCTTTAATGTGCGGGATGTGGACAATACGATTAAGGATGTTTCAGAGGCCACGCTTCGATTGATGATTGGGGACAGATCCTTTACCGAAGTGCTGCAGACGGACCGTAAAATAATTGCTGATAAGTCCAAAACCCATATGCAGAGCATTTTAGATAAGTATAATACTGGTATTGTAGTTAAGATGGTGCAATTACAAGGTGTACTACCCCCCGATCCGGTATCAGACTCCTTTAATGAAGTAATCAGAGCAGAGCAGGAAGAAGAAACATTGATTAATGAAGCAAACCAGGCTTTTAATAAAGAAATATACAAGGCAGAAGGTGAAGCGAAACAATTAATAAATGAAGCAAAGGGATATGCCATAGAAAGAATTAATACAGCGGAAGGGGATGCCAAATTATTTGAATTGGTATTAAAAGAATATAAGAAAGCACCGCAAATTACAAAAGACAGATATTTTATTGAAACCATGAATGAGGTATATTCGAAATCACCGGATAAAGTTGTGGTTGACTCGCAGTTAGAAAACTTTTTACCCTTAATGAATTTGAAGGGAGGTAAATAATGAAGAAGACCATATTCCCCATATTATTAGTTGTGTTGGCCATTATTGGATTTGGTTCAATTTTCATATTAGACGAAACAGAGCAGGCAGTGGTGATTCAATTTGGAAGACCTGTTGGCGGTGCAATTCAGGATGCCGGACTGCATTTTAAAATTCCCATCATTCAGACGGTTATCAAATTTGATAAGCGTATTCTGGAGTGGGAAGGTGCAGCCAATGAAATTCCCACTTTGGATAATAAATATATTTTTATAGATGCCTTTGCAAGGTGGCGCATTTCTGATGCATTACAGTTTTATAAAACATCCAAAAATGAAATGTTGGCACAATCGCGGCTTGATGATATATTAGATGGAGCTGTGAGAGATGAAATTGCCAACCGCAGCATGGTAGAAATTATCCGTTCATCAGACAGGGAGATGGCAGCTCAGGATGCGGAATCCTCTACAGTTAATATAGATGTTGAGGAAAACGGGGAGGCTCCGTTAATTGGGGCAAGGCTTGAAATTATTCAAAACATTTTAGAATCTGTTTCCAATAGACTGATTGAATTAAATATGGGTATTGAAATAATGGATGTTCAGCTAAAACGCATCAATTATACTACGCAGGTTCAGGAAAAAGTATTTAACCGCATGATCTCCGGTCAAAACAGAATCGCTGAGAAATATCGTGCCCAGGGACAGGGTAAAAAACAGGAAATATTAGGAATGCAGGTACAAAGGAAAAAGGAGATTATTTCCAATGCCTACCTTGAAGCCCAGCAGATACGGGGAGAAGCAGATGCAAAAGCCACTAAAGTTTATGCAGAAGCCTATGGTAAATCTCCGGAGTTTTACAATTTTATTCAAACTTTAAAGACTTATTCAACCACATTAGACTCTACCACCCAGTTCATTCTTTCTACAGATAATCCCTACCTGAAATACCTGGAAAATAAGTAAAATATCCTCCTCGTGACCTCCTCAAAAAAACCTTTGTTTTAGTACTGAAAAACCAGTAAATTATCAGTAACTAAGGAGGAGATGAGTGTTTACTGAGGAGAAATACTCGCTTTTTTGCTACTTTATTACCTTTTATTACAATTTGTGATGCAAGTCAATTTATAATGTGATTTGACAGCAGTATCTTTTAGCACCTATTATGGGGGAGATGTATTACCAAGATTAGAAAAACCAATGTGATGCAAATCAAAATCGCATTGATTTAAAGTGTGATACATTTCGGATGTTATTAAAAAACTTAAAATTAGAAAAAGGCAGAAATTATGAAAAATTTTAAACAATCAAACGGAGGAGCCAAAATGAAATCTTATATTTTAATGCTCTCAATAATGATAACTGGCTTGTTTGGCCGTGCAACTGAACCATTAACTGGATGGTATTATGATCAGTCCACTTTTCAGGCATTTTATATGTTAAGTGAAATAACCATTGATGGTGAACTTGCTGTTGGTGATGGTACTTCCTCACCCCCAAATGATGGTGACTGTTATGGCTTTAACCAAGATGGCGACCCTTCAAACGACTGCGATGTTGTTGCAGCCTTTGTTGATAGGGATGGTGTAGATGTGTGTGTTGGGTGGGTGTATGCCGATGCCAGCGACAATGTTACTACTGTTCCTCTGATGGGTTGGGATGGCTCAGCATCAGCAGAGTTGTATCTTCAAAATGGAGAAGCAGCTTTTCTGAGAGTGTATGATGCATCCAATAGTTCAACACTTGGAGTAACTCCAGGTGAAGAACTTCCCGGCTTTTCCAATAATGGAATCTTTGTTATTGCAGGTACTTCAACAGCAAATAATATTTTAGGCTGTTCTGATGCTTCTGCCTGTAACTATGATGCTGAAGCTACAGCAGATGACGGCAGCTGCTTATATAATGACTGTAACGGTGTTTGTGGTGGTTCTGCTGAAGTAGATGATTGTGATGTTTGTGGTGGCGGGAATGCAGATATGGACTGCTCTGGTGTATGTTTTGGTGATGCTGTGGATACCTGGTGTGATGGTTCTTGCGGAACCTCAGGTCCTGTAGATGACGCCTGCGGCGTATGTGATGGTGATAATTCATCCTGTACTGGTTGTACCAACTCAGATGCAGATAATTACGATGCCGGCAATTTAATTGATGATGGAAGCTGTGAGTTTACTGTACCTGCTGCCAGTGGATTATTAGCAGAAAGCGGCCCTGCCAGAGTATATCTATCATGGAGTGCTCCTGCAGATGATTTTAGCAATTCTTCAGCTGGATATTCTTATGAAATTTATCAGGATGGAAGCTATGTAAAATCATCTTCCCAGACCACTACTCAGGTAACTGATTTAGATGGTGATGTTGAATATTGCTTTACCATTTTAGCAATTCATAATGAATATGGTGCTTCAGCTTCTCACTCAAATGAGGACTGTGCTACCCCTACTGAAGTAGTTGGTCCAACATGGAGACTTCAATTGGTAGCTACCATTGATAGTTATGACCAATTTGAAAATACCGGTAACTTGGATTGGGTAATGACTGATCCCTCAAACTACTTAGGTGTTGCTGCAGATGCAGATTGGGATTATGACTATATTCATGATATTCCTGAACCTCCATTTCCACCAACAAATTATATATCATTATACTTTGATCACCCTGAATGGGATGCCGACGGATGGGGAGCTCACTTTACGGAAGATATTGTGAAAGATGATGATGAGTTTTTCTCAACTAATCTTACTCAATGGGATGGAACGGTTGTATCTAATGTACCGGGATCTGCCTCTATTACTTTCTCAATAGAAACAGGTCAAATTCCTTATCCCATGTATGTTCAAATGCATGATGAAAATAGTGATGGTGTTTACTATCCTATTTCTAACGATGGCGAGACAACTGTAGAATTTTATATGGGTGGATCTGGTCAACAGAACTTTTCAGTATTTATTGGAAATATTGCACCTCAGGCACCAGATAACCTAAGTGCAACAGGAAATTATAACTCAATTACCTTAAACTGGGACGAAGATGGTTCTGCCCTCAGTGATATAGGTAACCGCTATCCTGCTACTTCCTATAATGTATATCGTGATGATGTACCTGCTGATCCTGACTCCAATGATGGAAATCCTGGAGATGGACCCGGTGGATGCGGCGGACTGCTCACAGGTTCAGCTGGTCAAACTAATTCAGACTACCATGATGATGCTGATCTATACGCAGATTATCCCGGTGAAGGACTGTTACAGGAATCTACTTATTCCTATACCGTTACCGGTTCTAATGCTGCTGGCGAATCATCAGAAGGACATACAGTTCGCAGAAGTGGTGGAGACAATACGTGGTATGCCGGCAGACAGTCACAGGCATCTGCAGCTACAGGTGACAATGCTGACCCTGTTGTTTCTCTTTCCCATGTACTCTCAATTGATGGTACAAATTTAACAGACGGGCATTATGAAATACCTCATAACTTTGATCCTGATGAAAACAGAATCACCATTAGTAATGATGGTTCTTCCTCAGGTGATACTGACTATCCTTATGGTATTGACAGATATAGTTGGACGCAAACTGCAGGAAATAATGATTTGCAGGATATAGCAGGAACCAGTGGTGATTTCCTTACCTTTACTGTAGGAAACCCTCATGAAAATGGTGCTAAGTCATATACCTGGAATCTGCATGTAGAATCCGATCACCCGGTGAAAGCTTCCGGTGCATGTGGTGTATGGACTTCTGAACTGCATACTCATGAAGATGATGACGAAATTTCTGTAACGATTGAAGAAGAGCCCAATGCAGATCCTGTAGCTTCTACGGCTTTGGGTCTAATTCGCTCTGCTGATGGATTGTCAGTTATCACCATGAATGATTTTGATGACTCTGATTTCAACGATTATGATGTAACAGATCAAGCATGGTATGAACCCCATGATGGGGCAGGTGCCCAAAATGATGCTGATCTTTGGTTTTCGGCCAGTGAATCAGATGACGCTGATGGTGAATGTATAGGAGATGGCGAATCAGACTGTGATCATCAAAACTATACTTGGTCTTTAACTAGAGGTGTGTTGGCAGGTTTTTCTTACGATGATCTAAATGAAAACGACCTCTATGATTTTGGTGAACCTTACACATTGCAGAATGGTGACGAAATTTATGAAGATATTGACCTTGGTGATTATGATGCATCAGGTCCTGCATCTGAATTACTCTCAGGTTCTTGTGGTGACTGTACAGGTGATGTTTATACTCATGATTCTCATATAGATCAGGATGGTTCTTATGGTTATAA
>JASLLI010000078.1 GCA_030747125.1 Fidelibacterota bacterium
AATCCCAATGAGTATCTTTTATTGGAAAACCGTCAGGCATGGGGAACTGACCTTTTTTTAAAGGGAACCGGACTATTGGTATGGCATATTGACGAAACCCTTACAGATATGTATCCTGCCATGAATCAGGTGAATGCCAATCCCGAAGTTTACGGAGTTCAGCTTCTACAGGCAGATGGGCTGAATGAGCTGGCTCATAATAATGGTTACGCAGATAGTGGTGATCCTTTCCCCGGCAGTACAGGGAATATATTCCTATCCGATGGAAGTTCTCCTGATACCCAGAAAAATGTCTATGACCGCAGTGGTGATACTGAAATTGATAAGGGAGGAGACAGCGGCATCATAATCAGTGATATTACTACAGGAAATAACCATTCTGTTTCCTGTATTATTACCAATCCTAATACCCTCCCAGTATCCTTTGAATATGATGAAGGAAATTATGAAGGTATTGCCTACCACGACAATTTCAGCAGTCTGCAATGGGCAGGGATTCGCATTCAACCTGAAGACACCTTATTGGTCACTGCCATTGAAACGGTATTCCCCCCGTCTTTATGGGGTTGGGAGGTGTCAGATTATACAGTTAACCTCTGGAAAGGTTGGGTGAATTATACACCGCAAACCTTAGTTCATACTTTCTCCGGTGAGGTGAATTGGAATGAAAATACAGACAGAGATGGTGGCTGGGTTTTGCTTTCCTTACATGAGAAACAGATTTTACTCCAACCTCAATTTGACTATTATGTGGAGATTAATTATAACGGCAGTGGTGGAGTGTATCCTTTTGAAAAGGGAATCTATACTTCTTCTTCACCTGATGGAAACTCATGGTTTCGAGGACATACGGAGCAAGCCTGTTCACCCCTCACCACCATTACCCAGGGAGATTGGAATATCAGAGTTGCTGCATCAAAGGAGGTATGTACCATCGAAGGTGTGGGGGAATGCCTGGCATCCTGCGGGGGAAGTGGAATCATAGACAATTGCGGTGTTTGTAATGGCGATGGCACCTCCTGTGAATGCCCTGGCTACCCTGAGTCTGCCTGCGACTGCAACGGGAATGTGTATGACTGTAACCAGGTCTGTGGTGGATCTGCAGTGGTGGATGCATGCGGCATCTGTGCTGGTGACGGCTCCACTTGTCTCAGCCTTGAAGATCATGCAACCCCGGGAGAGTTTATATTGCATCAGAATTTTCCTAATCCTTTTAATCCTGTCACTCATATTAGGTACTCAGTAGGGGAGTACTCCCAGGTAGAATTGCGTGTTCTTGATTTACAGGGACGAAAATTAGAAACGCTGCAATCCCATTACCATGCTCCGGGGAGATATACCCTGACGTGGAATGCAATTGGATTAGCCAGCGGAGTGTATTTGGTGGAGATGGTGTATTACAATTCCGACAAAATTTCTGAAAGATTAATGATGAAAATGGTAGTGGTAAGGTGAGCATCTACAATCTAATCAGTTATAAAACATTGCATGCACTTATAATACTCAAACCGAAAACAGGTCATAGCTAGATGTTGTTGATGAAATGAATTCTAAACATTCTATATGAATAAATTACTTTTATTATTTAATTGAAAACAGAATATTGTATAATAAGAAAGACAGAACATTAATTAGCTTAGGTGTAATGGTTGTGGTGCTTTACGGATGAACTTTTTTAACAATTATTAGTACCCAATGCCCAAATTGATCACACTCCAGAATATAAAGGAAAGCAGGGAGCGGATTTCCCCTTATATCCATAATACACCGGTAATGACTTCGCAGTCCCTGAACAGGGAAAGTGGCTGCAGTATTTTTTTTAAATGTGAAAATTTTCAGAGGACTGGATCCTTTAAAATACGGGGAGCCATGAACAGGGTGATGCAGCTGTCAGATGCAGATAAAAAGAAGGGAGTGGTGACCTCTTCTTCAGGCAATCATGGCGCTGCCCTCTCCTATGCCTGCAACACATTTAAGATACCTCTCACCGTTATCATGCCCGAAAATTCCTCCCTGTATAAAGTTGAAAATGTAAAACGATACGGCGGGATGGTACAATTTTGTGAACCTAACCAGGAAGCCAGAGACAGAGATACTGCCAGATTTATTGCGGAAAAGGGGGCAGTGTTGATACATCCCTTTAATGATGAAAATATCATTGCAGGCCAGGGCACTGTTGCCCTGGAATTTTTGGAAGCAGTACCGAAATTAGATGTAATGATCACTCCCCTCAGTGGTGGCGGTCTTATGAGCGGTATCCTGTCTGCAGTAAAACAAAGGCAGAAGGATATTAAAATTTTTGGTGCAGAACCCCGGGAAGCAGATGATGCTTACCGTTCTCTGAAGTCTGGCAGTATTCAGTCTAATCATTCAACCAACACCATTTGTGATGGTCTGAGAGCCCAACTTGGCAGTCTTACTTTTCCCATTATTCAAAAATTTGCAGATGGAATTATTCTGTGCAGTGAAGAGGAAATTGTGCATGCTATGCAGGTTATCTGGCAGCGCTGCAAAATAATTGTGGAACCTTCCTCAGCCATAACCCTGTCTGCCCTGACACAGAAAAAATCCTCATTTGCAGGTAAAAATGTGGGCATCATATTATCAGGTGGGAATGTAGATTTATACCATCTTCCCTGGATTAAAAATAAACCCTAAAGGAGTTTTAAAGAATGCGAAAATCTTACCTCATTGTAGCAGCAGCTTTACTGCTGGTGAGTTGTACACAAAATAAATACACTGATGACTATTTTAAAAATCCCGATCTCATTCAATATGAAAATCCAGATTGTATTGATTTTGCAGCATTATGGGCTTCTGGTGATATTGCCGAAAAATTAGGCAAAACCAAGAAATGGGTCTTTCTCAACTATACCGTTGATTTGGTAGAAAATCCTCTCAAGGGAGAAAATGGGAATAAAACAGGCAAACTGAGAGCATCTTCTTACGCGCCTATATTGGGTATTTTCGAGGATTATTATTTTGTTGAAAGTCCTTTTGATCAATCCAAAGGCTGGCTGCATACCTCTCATGTAAAAGCCATTTCCCGGAAAAATCCCAAAACCAGAGCATTATGTGATTAGAGAAACACCCTCTGTTCTGGTGGTTGGGACTGCTCAGGATGGAGGATATCCTCAAATTGGATGTCCTGCGGTCTGCTGTGAGCGGGTACGCAGGAATCCTGAAAATAGAAGACTCCCTGCATCCCTGGCTTTAATCATGGAGGACAGTTTCTATATGATTGATTGCACTCCATCATTGGGAGAGCAATTGCTCCGAATTGAAAAGACAACGGGTTTCACGATGGATGATTGTGCAGGCATTTTCCTGACGCATGCCCACTATGGTCATTATATCGGCCTGCCCCTGTTGGGACTGGAAGTCATGCACCGCCAGGGAATACCCGTATATGTTATGCCCCAAATGGAATCTTTTCTGAGAAATAATGCTCCCTTTTCCCAGCTAATTTCATTAGGTAATATTCAATTGTTAAGCTTGAGTGAGAATATCCCCGTTCCATTAGGTGCTATCAGCATAACACCTCTTCCTGTTCAGCATCGTAATGAATTTTCAGAAACGGTAGGATTCTCCATAAAAGGAAAAGAGAAAAGCATTCTGTACATTCCTGATATAGATTCCTGGGAAGGTATTGATATCTGCCAACTTATTAAAGAACATGAGGTTGCATTGTTGGACGGTACCTTTTATGATAGAAAAGAACTAAAAAATCGGAAAATTTCTAAAATTCCTCACCCTACTATAAGGGAAAGTATGGATAAATTTGCAGCCTTGAATTCAGGGGAAAAAAGGAAGATTCACTTTACTCATCTCAACCATACCAACCCATTACTGGATGCAAATAGTGAAGCATATAACCATTTTTCCTCTTCAGGATTCAATCTTACTGTTGACGGTTTATTAATACATATTTAATTGAAGAGGACATTATGAAAATGCATGCTATCATTCATACCAGCCGGGGAGATATAAAAATTAATTTATTCCCTGAAAAAGCCAAACTCACTGTTTCAAATTTTGTGAATTTATCGCAGCGGGGATTTTATAGTAAGCTTACCTTTCACAGGGTAATCGCTGACTTTATGATTCAGGGAGGGTGCCCCATTGGAACCGGCACCGGTGATCCCGGTTATAAATTCAAAGATGAATTCAGTGAAGACCTTAAACATGACAGTCCGGGAATCCTCTCCATGGCAAACTCCGGTCCTAACTCTAACGGTAGCCAATTCTTTATTACCCATGTAAAAACTCCCTGGCTGGACAATAAACATACCGTTTTCGGGAAAGTGGCAAATGCAGCCAGTCAGGCAGTGGTGGATGATATCAGACAAAATGATGTGATTGAATCCATTGAAATTAAGGGCGACATGAATACGGATAAAGAAGTGGAAACTGCCCTTGAAGAGTGGAATGAAAAATTAGATGAGATTCTAATTTAACCAATACATTCTGTACCTATGGCTGACTCAGAATCACAATGGATGTATAATTACGGCTTTATTCTGGTTGCCTATGCCCATATGACAGACTGGAATTTAGCAGACTCAGAATTAGAAGTGATTCAGGAAAAAATGGGATTCATGTTTTCCAAATCTCGTCAGCCCTATGCTGATGAAACGGTGGCGCAGGTTGTGGTAAATATTATTAACACCTATCACACTTTGCGTTCTGCTGATGAGTCTGCCATGATGAATGCTCTCATAAACTCCTGTAATTATCTCAAGTCTGAACCTTGGTTTGATGAGCTTTCTGCTTCGGTGTTATTGCAATTTTTAGCTGAGATAGCGGAAGCTGACCATAAAATCGAAGAAACTGAGCGTCAGTTCCTGAAAAATATTGCCGATATTTTCGGTGTGAAACCCCCAAAAATTTAAAGCTGTATGGAAAATCCCCTAACTGCTAGGGAGTTGGAGGGATATCTCACCTGTCCCCGTGGACTGGAGGAACTCTCTGCAAACCAAATAGTACCCTTTGTGAAATCGGTAAAACCTGGAAGAGGCGGGGTAAAATTCATTGCAGATTTAAAGGGATTGTATGCGGTAAACCTGCATTCCCGTACCGGTATGTATGCCCTGATAAAACTCTGTGAAATCACAGCAGAAAATGATAATGATTTGTATCGTCAACTAATCGAGTTTCCCTGGTTTGAATGGATGGCACATGATACCCCTTTTGCTATTAGAACAAGAGGGAATTCCAGAATTTTTCCTAATACCAATTATTTTACCCTGAAGGTAAAAGATGCTATTGTTGACAGTATCCGCAGAAAAACAAAACGGAGACCCAACATTGACAGGGATAATCCGCTCTATTCTCTGGTGGTCTTTGTGGATGATAAAAGGGTACAGATATTTTTAAACAGCTCCGGAACTCCACTGTCAAAACGCGGTTACCGTAGTGAGAAAATACATAAAGCCGCATTGAATGAAGCATTAGCTGCAGGTATTATTCTCCTCACCGGCTGGCAGAAAGAACAACCTTTTTATGACCCCATGTGCGGATCAGGTACCTTTCCCATTGAAGCTGCTCTCATTGGTAGAAATATTCCTCCCGGGAGTTACCGAAAATCCTTTGCCTTTAAAAAGTGGAAAAATTTTAATCCCCGATTATGGAACCAGCTTAAGGAAGAGGGAAAATCAGGCATAAACCAGGAGAAGCTCCAAATTTACGGATATGATGGGATGGGGGAAAATATCCGCCTTGCTACAACTAATCTAAATAATATACTTCTGAAACAATGGGTAAAATTCAAAAAGCAGGATTTTGCAGATTTCAATCCGGGGGATTCAGGCGGAATAGTGGTGATGAATCCGCCCTATGGTGTGCGCCTGGGCGAAGATGAGGAACTAAAAACCCTATACACATCCATTGGTGAGGTATTAAAGCAAAATTGTGTGGGAATGGATGCTTTTGTTTTTACCGGTAATAAGGAAATGACCAGCTTTATCGGATTAAAATCTAAACGGCGGCATATACTGAAAAACGGGAAAATTGACTGCCGACTGCTGCAATACCCCATCTCTCAGGGTACTTATACAGACTAATCCATAAACAAGAGGTTATGTATTTGAAAAAATGTATTTTCTTTATGCTGCTCACGATGGTCTCCCTGCAATGTAAGGTGGTTCAGAAAATTTCAAATAAGGGGATAGAAGGGAATG
>JASLLI010000079.1 GCA_030747125.1 Fidelibacterota bacterium
AGAAGATTACCATCAGGATTATTTTAAGAATAATCCAAATGCTCCTTATTGCCAATTGGTAATAAAGCCTAAATTAGAGAAGCTACATCACAAATAAATTTCATAGGAAAGGATCAAAATGGGACTGGATTTCAACTTTCAGTTAATTGAATATATAAGAGCTATTGGCTGGGCAATTTCTGCCTCCATTGGTTTTTCATTGGGAATTGGTATAGCTCTTACCGTATTTGATAAACTGACGCCTAATATCAATCAATGGTCTGAAATTAAAGCTGGAAATCATGGCGTTGCTCTGATAATTACTTCAATTGTTGTCATGACCGGTATTATTGTATTCCGAGTGATTTAGAGTGTTTACTGTCACAATGATTTCCCTCTGTTTGTGTTATATTTGCAGAATGTTAATAATTTTTAATATTATACATTGAAGCATAGCTTAGCAATCTTATTTACAATTGGAACTCTTTTCTCGGATGGAGTTAGATATCTTGATGAGGTCTTCGAAGATGTAATCAAAACGGAGGATGTGGTCTATGGGAATGCGCCTGACCTTCCGTTTATATTCCTCTTTGAATGGAATACCTACGATGTTGACTTGGATATGGATATATATGAGCCTGCAGGTGATACTCTTACCAATAGACCTGTTATTATCTTTGTTCATACAGGGGCCTTTTTCTCCGGGCATAATGAATTGGATGATATGGTAGCGCTTTCCACTGCTGCAGCTAAAAGGGGGTATGTTGCAGTTAGTCTTAATTATCGTCTGGGATTAAATATTTTAAGTAGTTACAGTGCTGAGCGAGCAGTATACAGAGGTGTTCAGGATGGCTCCGCAGCCATTAGATTCTTGAAAGAATATTCTGGTGAATTTGGAATTGATCCAGACAATATATTCATGTGGGGCAGCAGCGCTGGCTCTTTTATTGCTCTCCATCTAGCCTTTACTCAGGATGATGAGCGTCCTGAGGCAACTTATGGAAATTGGCAGGATCCTGATTTGGGGTGTATTGACTGTGAAGGAAATGATTATAACCACATTGGAAAACCAAAAGCAATCATCAGTTGTTGGGGTGCTATCGGAGATCTTGAATGGATAGATCCTGAAGATTCAATCCCTACCCTAATGTTCCATGGTAGCGCTGACCCTGTGGTACCCATTAATTCAGGTTTCCCTTTATTGGATATTGCACTTCCAATAGTTTATGGATCAAATATGATACATGATAGACTTAGCTCCCTGAATTTGGAAAATGAGATTCAGGTTGAGGAGGGAGAACTCCATGAATATTGGGGAACAGTAAACGGAAACTGGTTTGGCGGTCCGTCTGAATTCTGGTACGATATATTGGAAGATGGTTTTACGTTTTTATATAATCAGTTAGAGCTATCTGATTCTCATCCTGGTGATGAATGCACTTTAGATGATGGTGAAACGGGTTTTATGGATTGTGAACTTTGCTGTTGGGATACAGGACTTCTTTCCTGGCTTGGCGACGGATATTGTGATAGCATGGGAGGTTGTGCTTGGGAAGGGCCACAGTATGATTGTCTTGAACTGGGTTATGACTGTGGTGACTGCAATGATTCATGGGATGGGAGTAATACAGCGGAGTTATGTTATGATATGCCATGTATGCCTTTATATGATGCCAATGGTGACGGCATAGTAAATATATTAGATGTGATATTAGGTGTCGATTTGATATTGGGAACAGGTGATATGGACTGTAGTATTGATTATGATAATGATGGTGAGATTAATGTGCTTGATATAGTGATAATGGTCAATATTATACTTGAAGGAGATGCATAATGTTCAAATTGTTTCTCATATTGATCTCGATTATTTCAGTTGGCTTGTCTCAGGTAGCTCCAAGTTACCAGCCCTATAGCCTGATAAAATCAGAATTTGAATTGCCAATCACACAATTAGCTATAGATAATGAGATAAATCTTGATTTTACAGAAACTGCCCTGATGACTATTGCCCCGGATGGGTTTATTTATAGGTTGTCCCTTTCTTTTAATAATATTACATCTGGTCATCTTGAAATTACTAACTGGCAGGTTCCGGATGGCTCAATGCTTTTTATCTTTAATGATGAGAAATCCTATACCGGTCCTTATTTATCTAATAATGAGAAAGAATTTACCAGCGGCCGCTTTATATCAAACAAGCTAACTCTGGAATATTTTGAACCCATTCATGCAATATTTGCAGGAAGATTCAATATTAAAGGGATACTGCCGGATTTTGTCATATCATCACAAGATACGCAGATTCATAATGTTAAAGTCAATCTAACGCGTGAGCGCCCCAAAATCATGGTGACGGGGTACTGGCCACCCACTAATGAAATGGTTCGTCACTTCAGCCAGAATTCAGATCTGAACCCCGAAGGCTGGCAGGGTGAAAACTGGGAAAATCTAGGATATGATGTGGTATCATTTTTCCCAGAGTTTGATCCTGCCAACTGCAATAACTGTGGTCAGGGTTACGGAAATCTGGAAGTAGATTACCAGGATTTTTCAGGGGATTTCTGGCCCATAGTTCAATCTGTGAAACCCGTAGCCATTATTACTTTCAGCAGAGGCTATAATGACCATAGTTGGGAATTGGAAAACAGAGTAGTTAACCGAACCAATTGGGTGCAGGATTATACTGCTCCTTTGCTGCCAACTCCTAATCCTCCGGATGATTCTGTTCCTAATTACCATGTACGTTATACTAGCCTCCCTGTTGATGCAATCATTTCCGAAATTGAGAGGGCAGGCTTAGGGTTGGATGCTTATTTAGATAATACCAATGCAGGAATGTTTCTATCTGAATTTGCAGGATACCACGGAACTTGGTATAAAGAAGATCATGATGAAAATCCTGATTTTCCCTGTTTTGCAGGAGGGCATATCCACGTAGGGGCACAGATTGACTGGGCTACAGCAAAACAGGCAGCAGAAATATCTATCAGAACCTTGATAGAATATGTAGATCAATTCATGGTAATCCCGGGAGATTGTAATAGTGATGGTGCAGTGAATATTCTTGATGTGGTTGCCCTTGCAAATGTAATATTAGGCACTGCTGAATTTACGCCCTCCCAAATAATTGCTGCTGATTTAGATGGTAATGATGTTTTAAATATTTTGGATATCATTGCTATTGTGAATCTCATTTTGACTTAACTCCCTGAATTAGGCTCCTGGTGAATAAAACGCTCATTTCCACCGGATCAATGGAAGCAACTCAGGCAGCCACTACCATGATAGAAGAGGGAGGCAATGCCTTTGATGCTGCAGTTTCAGCTGTGTTCACCTCAATGACTTCTGAATTTGCCTTAACGGGGCCTGCAGGCGGGGGCGCTATGTTGGTTAAAACTCCAAATGCTGACCCTTTGGTATATGACTTTTTTGTAAATACTCCCCGTCAAACCACCACAGATAATATGGAGTTTTTCAAGGCAGAAATCAATTTTGGCAGCTCCAAACAATTTTTTCACATAGGGAAAGGTTCAGTCGCTGTACCGGGTACATTGGCAGGACTCATCCAGATACACTCCGATTTGGGGAAACTTCCTCTATCTCTCATTTTACAGCCAGCGGTTACTCTTGCAAAAAATGGCTGTAAAATGAATCGTGAGCAGGCATACGTTTTCAAAATTTTACAACCCATTTTTATCCATACTCCCGAAGGAAGACAATTATTATGCAGAAATGAAGCCACCCTGAAAGAAGGAGAAATATTTAAAAATCCAGATTTTGCATTCTTCTTAAATAGAGTAATTGATGAAGGTACAGATTTCTTTTATAAAGGGGATATTGCTGATGAAATTGTATCTCTTTTATCAGAGGGGGGATTGTTGGATAAAAAATCCCTTTCTGCGTATACCGTTGAGAAAAGGAAACCTATAATTACCGACTTTTATGGCTATAAGGTGTATTCAAATCCTCCTCCGTCTGCCGGGGGGAGTCTTATTTTATTCCTTTTGAAATTAATTAATAAAGGAAATGCTGCAGATTTTTCTCCTACCCATCTATTACATGCCATGGCAGTCACTAACAAAGCGCGGCAGGAAATCTGCAAGGACCCGAACAATCCTGAATTATTTTATGCACTATTAGATAAAAAAGTATTTACCCAATTTAAAGCTGCGTTAACCTCTGAATTGAGTGAATCATCCTCTCGTCCGGTAGAACCGGGCAGAGGCTGTACCACCCATGTGAGTGTAATGGACAAAGAAGGGAACTGTGCCTCGGTTACAACTTCAAACGGAGAAGGGTCAGGGTATATCATTCCCAATACTGGTATTATGCTGAATAATATGCTGGGGGAGGAAGATTTAAATCCACAGGGATTTCACAACTGGACTAAACCCCGTCGCCTGCCAACTATGATGTCACCAACCCTGATATTGAAGGAAAATATTCCTGAAATGGTAGTTGGCAGTGGTGGCAGCAACCGCATTCGATCTGCAATTGTACAAGTTATTTTGAATTACTTTTGTCAGGGATATTCTTTGGAAGAATCTATAAAAGCCCCCAGAATGCACTTCGAAGAAGGAATTCTATATTGTGAACCAGGAATTATTCCCTTTAATATGACTTCGCCACCTGAAGAAGTTATTCTAAAGGAATTTAAAAATAAAAATCTCTTTTTCGGAGGTGTAAATGCAGTTACTAGGAATGCTGCATTCTCAGACAGAAGACGGGGTGGAACTACCGTAATTCTCGATTAATATGAAAGTTGACAACTCAAAGGTTGCCTTAATAGTTGAAGGCGGGGGATTCAAATCTGCCTTTACAGCAGGCATCCTGGATATTTTCATCCGCTTTGGATTTGATCCCTTCAGTTTATATGTAGGTGTTTCGGGGGGAGCTATGAATCTTACCTCGTTTTTATCTAAGCAATATAAACGGAATATTAACATCATTACTACGGTGGCAGAAAATGCAAATTTCATCAGTATAGTGAGATTTCTGAAGGGGGGAAATTATATGGAGCTTAAGTACCTGATGGATGTGGCATCCAGAAAATTCCCATTTGATCAACCTACTGCAGACACCTACCTGGGAGAAGCCGACTGTAGAGTGGTAGTAACTAATTATTCTAACGGTGCGCCGGCTTATCTCTCAGTTAAAAAATTCGGTTGGGTTAAAACCATGGAAGCCACCGGATCACTTCCTATTGCCACAAGGGGATATTGTAAACTTGCAGGAAAAAAATATATAGATGGAGGGCTTGCAGATCCTCTGCCTGTAAAACGGGTCTATGACTGGGGATATCGTCAAATTATTCTGCTGCGTACACATCCTGCTAAATATGAAGCTGATTGGAATATTGAATCTCTCTATGCCCCCCTGTTTTATAAAGATAATCCCAAATTGCAAAACCTCATTACCCGTAATGCCCGTATATATAAGAGAGAGCAAAATTATATTCAAAACCCACCCAAGGATTTGCATATAACACAGATTTCTCCACCTGAAGAATTAAAGTGTGGCGTTATTTCATACAACAATGAAAACCTCATGGAAGATTATCGTACCGGTCTGGAAATGGGGGTGGATGCGCTGGAAACTTTGAAAAATGGGTGACAGAATATAATGTTTTGGAGGCTTAAGAATGAGTAAGGAGGCAGGAGTAAGGAGAATTGGGACAGGGTGGCGTCCTGAATTAGGCAGATACTTTGTATCTTTGCAGCTTTGTAACTCAAGAACTCAGGGACTTAGGGACTTTGTAACTCAAGAATTTCAAACTCCATTTATAATCTCTCTATACATCTTTGACCCTTCCCGCATTTTTCTTTCCCGAGTGTCAAAATCTACCTCATAAAGACCAAATTTCATGTGATAGCCTTCAGCCCATTCATAATTATCCATTAGGGACCAATAAAAATAACCGCGGATGTCCATACCGTCATTTAAGGCTCGCCGGAGCTGTGATAGGTATTCTTTTATCCATTTTGCACGAAGAGTGTCTTTTACATCCGCTATTCCGTTTTCCGTAACAATTATGGGTTTACCCAATGTAGATATCTCTTTCAGCGCATCAT
>JASLLI010000007.1 GCA_030747125.1 Fidelibacterota bacterium
GAACTATACCCCGGAATAAAAATATTTGGTATCAGAAACATATGGCGCAGCATAACCTCCCGGGTGTTAATCTGAACTGGATTCATTCTGTCATAAACTGCTTATTGATCAGAGACCCTGCCAGAGTGGTGATGTCGTACGCAAAAAAACTGGAGATTGCCTCAAAGGAGCAATTAGGATTTCCTCAACAGATGGACTTATTTGAGAAAATTTTCAAAAAAACGGGAAAGGCTCCAATTATTTTAGATTCTGCGGATATTTTAAAAAATCCCAGGAAAACTTTGCAGGTATTTTGTGAACAGCTTGGAATTCCATTTTCAGAAAAGATGCTGGCTTGGCCCCCCGGGAAAAGAAGTACAGATGGAGTGTGGGGTAGCCATTGGTATGGCAATGTGGAACAGACCACAGGATTTCAGCCCTTCAACGAAAGCACTGAAGAGGTACCTGCCAGGTACGAAAAAATATACAGCGAATGCATGGTGTATTATCAACAACTTTATCAACACAGGATATATTAATTATGAGTAAAACCAAAAAGGTTTCTTCCCGAAAAGTAGGATTGGATATTGGTTTGGCAATCGGCAGATTTTTCCTTGATACGGAGGATTTGCATTATGGGTTCTGGCCAGCTGGAAAAGAGGCAACGATTCAAAATTTTGCCGAAGCACAGGAAGCCCATTCAACACTGATTATAGATCATATTCCTGATAACACAAAACGGATATTGGATGTAGGCAGCGGTTCCGGTAATCTTGCTTTAAGGCTGTTAAATGCAGGGTATGCTGTAGATTGTGTCATTCCCAGTGAATTTCTTGCTAAACAGGTTCAAGCAAAATTAGGCAGCAACAGCGAAATATTTATCTGCGGGTTTGAAGATATGCCTCTTGAAACTCAGTATGATCTCATTCTTTTCAGTGAGTCATTTCAGTATGTGAAATTAACAGAATCTTTAGAGAAAATATCTAAGATGGTAAACCCGGGAGGTTATGTACTCATCTGCGATTTCTTCAGGAGAAATGTACCGGGGAAATCTCCTATGGGTGGAGGACATAGCTGGGCAGGCTTTAATGAGCTGATAGAGAATCATCCATTTGAACAAATAACGGGAAAGGATATTACCCGGGAAACAGCGCCAACCATTGATCTGCTGGCAAAATTTAATACTGATGTGGTAACCCCCATAGCCGATATGACAGGCGAATATTTTCTGGATCACTATCCTAAAATTTCCAGGCTCATAAAATGGAAGTTTAAAAAAAGACTTGAAAAAATACACAATATTTACCTCAGCGGATCAGTGAATGGTGATAGTTTTGCAAAATTTAAAGAGTATCATCTGTTGGTGTATAAAAGAAAAGAGGAGTAACCCTGCCAACTTGGGTGTGTTACAATAATGTTGTATTGAAAAAAAATCTACATTTTAAATTAACCGTATTCTCCTCCCTTGTAAGGGAAGAGTGTCCGGCGGCGGGGGAAGTAAAGATGCCATGACAACCCTCACGACAAAACGCCTGATTCTACGGCAATGGAAAAGTGACGATTTCCCACCTTTTGCACAGCTAAATGCAGACCTTCAGGTAATGCAGCATTTCCCTGCACCATTGTCTGCAGGAGAATCAAATATATTAGCAGAAAAAATTCGATCACGCATTGAGAAAAACGGATGGGGATTTTGGGCACTGGAAACGAAAGCAGATAAGTCCTTCATTGGATTTACCGGCCTGAATCAGCCTGATGCAAATTTGCCCCCTTCTCCTTGTGTTGAAATTGGCTGGCGGCTGGCAACTCCATTTTGGGGTCAGGGATTTGCAACTGAAGCAGGCAGGGAATGTCTCCGGTTCGCCTTTCAAAACTTAAATCTGAAAGAAATAGTTTCCTTTACCTCAATGTCTAATAAACGATCCCAGGCAGTTATGATTCGCCTGGGAATGAGAAATACAAAGCAAAATTTCTTCCACCCTAAACTGGAAAGAACGAGCCCAATATGCGAGCACGTATTATTTTCTGTTACACAACAAATTTTTGAAAGGCAATATGACCAGTTTAGAAAAAAGTAAACCTGCCAGAATAATCACGCTCTGCACTCTGTATTTTGCTCAGGGGTTCCCCTGGGGGTTTATGACAACAGCTCTGGTGGCATATCTGGCAAATAAGGGGCTTACAGTTGAAGAAACGGGGCATTTAATTGCCATGGCAATTCTTCCCTGGACATTTAAAATACTTTGGGCGCCTCTCATTGACACCATAAACTTTCCCCCTATGGGCCGCCGCCGCCCCTGGATACTGTTTGCAGAACTCATGATGGCTGCAACCCTGGTGTTCATGGCAAAAAACGGAAACATCCTTGATGATCTCAACTATCTGGGTTGGATGTTTTTTCTGCATAATTGTTTTGCCAGTTTACAGGATGTTTGTACCGATGCTCTGGCTGTGGATATTCTCAATCCGGAGGAAAGGGGACAGATAAATGGATTCATGTGGAGTTCAAAAATCATCGGTGTCGGTTTCGGCGCTTCAATTATGGGAACCATCTTAGTGAGAACCGGCCTCCTTACTACTTTACTGTTTCAGACTGGGTTAGTCTTGGCTATAATGCTCTTTCCTCTCATTTTTCGAGAACGAGAAGGTGAACGGTTTTTCCCATGGTCGAAAGGAATTTCTGCCAATGTGGATAAGGTACAATCAGTTAGAAATCCATTATCAGTGGTAAAGGATTTGGTTCGGGGGTTATCCACAAAAACCACCTTTATAGGAGCTATTTTTTTACTTACTGCATCAGTGGGAGAGGGAATCAACTCTGCAATTTTGCCTGCTTTATATATGCAGAACCTGGGGTGGGAGCCTGACAGTTACTCGCAAGTTGTAGGAGGTGTTGGAACTGCTTTGGAATTTGGAGGCGCATTATTAGGCGGTTTTCTTGCAGACAGATTAGGCAGGCGGAAAATAATTTTCTTTGGTTACGGAGGGTTTGCACTCACAGCCATGATGTTTGGGATATTCTCAAATTATTGGGATTCCAATTTTTTTGCTTCTGCTTATTTAGCTGTCTTCCCCTTTTTTAGAGCGGTTGGGGCAGTTGCTATTTTCAGCCTGTTTATGCAGATTTCCTGGACTAAATCCGCTGCTACCATGTTCACCAGCTATATGGCAATGGCAAATATTTCTGCCACCATGGGGAGTAAAATGGCTGGCGCAATTAAGGCAGGAATTTCCTTTGAACAATCTTTTATAATTTTAGCAGGGTTAGCTTTTTTACCTCTCCTGTTTCTGCGGGGCATGGACCCCGGGTTTAACCTTAATCAGGACAAATTGTAATTCTTAAGAATTAAAAATGGTGATTAATATTGTGGAAGAAAAATGCCCAAATATCTGCTGCTTCTTCAATTTTCTTTGAGGTAGGCTTACCTGCTCCATGTCCTGCATCTGTTTCTATACGAATAAGCAGGGGTTTCGAGTTATTGCGGTTCTTTTCCTGCAGAGTAGCTGCATATTTAAATGAATGAGCAGGAACCACCCGGTCATCGTGGTCCGCAGTAGTTACCATAACAGCAGGGTAATTTCCTTCCTCCTTAATGGTATGAAGCGGGGAGTAATTATAGATATATTCAAACATTTCTTTGCTTTCCTCCGGATTACCATATTCAACTGCCCACGCCCAACCAATGGTGAATTTTGTATAACGGAGCATATCCATTACTCCTACTGCAGGGAATGCTACGGCACATAAATCGGGTCGCTGATTCAATACTGCTCCCACTAAAAGTCCACCGTTAGACCCTCCCTTGACAGCCAGTCTTTCTTTGCTTGTATAGTTGTTGGCAACCAAAAAATCTGCCGCTGCAATAAAATCATCAAAGACATTTTGTTTTTTTAATTGCATTCCATCACGATGCCAGTTCTCGCCATACTCACCTCCTCCTCTCAAGTTGGCAGAAGCATATATACCACCACTTTCCAACAATATCATGCGGCTTACTGAAAAGTAAGGGTTAATACTGATATTGAAACCGCCGTAGGCATACAGGAGGGTGGGAGCAGTACCGTCATAGTACAATCCCTTTTTGTGGGTGATGAACATTGGAATTTTTTCACCGTCTCTGCTGGAATAAAAAATTTGTTTGGTTTCATAACGGGAAAAGTCAATATCCACTTTTGACTTTTTATACAGGGTAGAGGTGAAAGTATTTACATCAAATCTGAATGTGGTGGGGGGATAGGCAAAACTGGTAAAATTATAAAACACCTCTATATCATCCTGTCTGCCTCCAAATCCGGACGCCGTTCCCACTGTAGGGAGCTCCACTTCTGCCTCCAATTCACCATTCAATGAATACACAAAGAGCCGAGAACTTACATCTACGGAATATTTTACCAGCAACATCCCATTAACTAAGGAAACAGAATTCAAGGGATGTTCTGATTCAGGGAGGACGTCAATCCAATTCTTTGAAGAAGGGGAATTAAAGGAAAATTTCACCAGCCTCCAGTTGGGAGCATTATAATTTGTGTGAAGATATAATGTGTCTTCGATGTTTCCCACTACGCCATGGTCGAAATCAAAGTTTTCCATAACAGGGGTAAATTCGTGGCTCTCTTCTCCTGTTTTTGAAAAATAGAGAGCTGTACCATGTGTTCCGGTGGTGCGGTATAGATAGAGGTATTTTTCATCAAATGAGGTACTGATATAATTAGAAATTTTTGGATTTTCAGGATCTGCATAAATTAGCTTATCCTTAGTCTGGTCAGTACCAAGCTGATGATAATACACTGCAGAATTTTCATTAGATGCATCCAGCTCTCCTCCTTCTCCCGGCTCAGGAAACCTGGAATAATAAAATCCATCGCCGGCCCATGACATACCTGAAAACTTAATCCATTTCAGGTGATCCATTAAATCATTGCCGGAGGTAAGATCTTTTATATAAAATTCCTTCCAGTCAGAGCCTCCTTTAGATTTTGCATATCCCAGTAAATTACCTTCTTTATTAAAGTAAGCGCCGGACAATGCCACAGTACCGTCTTTAGAAAATGTGTTTGGGTCAATGATAATTTTCTCTTCACCTCCCAGTTCTGAGACAGAACAGAGAACAGAATGGTTTTGCAGTCCTGCATTTTTATAGTAATAATAATTATCTCCTCTTTTAAAAGGAGCAGATACTTTTTCGTAATCCCATATTTCTTCCAGGCGATTTCTAATCTTCTGTCGTTGAGAAATTTGATTTAGATAGTTAAAAGTCACTTTATTTTGTGCCTTAACCCAGTCAGCAGTTTCATCGCTGTTATCATCTTCCAGCCAGCGGTAAGGGTCTGCTACCGTAACATTAAAATATGTGTCAGTAACTGTATTGTCTTTTCGGGAGTGGGGATAGTTTAGTTTACCTTCCAGTTCATTGAAACATCCTGTTATGAATAAGGAAAATGGTAATATTTTCAGTAGATACGGCATTGGCTCAGCTCCTCAATTGTGATTGATAATTTGGAAAAACTCAGGGGTTATAATGACACCTTCGCTAAAAAGGCGTCAATATAATTTTTTGCTTCCTTAAGGGAAGAATAATTTTTACAGAAAAATTTCTCATTGCCCTGTAACATGGCTGACAGGCGCATATTATTTACATTTCGAAATAAACAAAGGACGGGTTTGTGCATAGATTCTGCTATTCCTAATTCGTAGCCTACACCCAAAGAAGGAGTGGTAACCTCAGCAATAACCCCCTGAGCACTTTTCAGCCAATTTACATCTCTCTTAAAAATTTCATGGTCAGATAAATTATTTTCTCCCACCATTGAAAGAGTATCTAAGCCCACATGTTCAGTGAGTACTTCCGCCTTGGTTCCAATATAATCAATGAGTGTGTAATAGAGTTTCTGATCTTCCCTACCCCCCCTAATAGCACCAGCAAAATAGATTTTCATGGTAGGAATATTAGAAATAATTCGTAAGTTACAGGAAGGATTATTATTAAATGAGGATAATTAGAAAAACAAGAATAACTTGTAACATACAATATTATGAATCTGATTATAAAATTGTTTTTATTTCTCGCCATAGTAAGCTGCCAATCTCAAACGGTAAAGGAAGAAAATTGGCGGAAAATGGCAGATATTATGATTAAAGACCAATTAGAAAAAAGAGGAATAACCGATAAAAGGGTATTAGAAGCGATTAGAAACACCCCCCGCCACCAATTTGTGCCTGATGAATATGCAGACAAAGCATATATTGATGGTCCCCTTCCTATTGGGTATGGGCAAACAATATCTCAACCTTATGTAGTAGCGTTAATGAGTGAATTACTACAGCTTGAAGGGAGCGAAAAAGTGCTGGAAATCGGAACGGGGTCAGGTTATCAGGCAGCCATATTATCTCAACTTTCCTCCCGGGTGTTTTCCATTGAGATTGTTAAAAACCTTGTGGATAAGTCCACACTATTATTAAAAAAGCAGGGGTATCACAATATTACCGTTCGTCATGGAGACGGGTATAAGGGCTGGGAGGAAGAAGCACCCTTTGATGCAATCATCGTCACCGCTTCACCGGAAACTGTACCTACAGAACTGATTCGCCAATTGAAAACTGGCGGAAGAATGGTTTTGCCTGTAGGAAAACGACTTCAAAAACTGAAGGTAATTACCAAAAATGAACAAGGAAACATTTCTGAAAAAACAATAACCTCAGTACGGTTTGTTCCTATGATTCATTCTGAAGATACATTGAGAAAGTAGCCATGAAAACAGAAGGAAAAATTCAACCCTTTAATGATTCACATTATGCTGACTTTGTAGATTTGATAAACCAAATTTATCCGCAACACCCCACTTCAATAATCGGTGAAAAACATGCAGACAGAACAAGAGAAAAGAAAATGTATATTCAACGGCGGGTGGTTTACAATAATAATACCTTATCTGCTGCATTGGTAATTGAGCAATGGGAAGATACCTATCATCCGGACAAATATGTCATGAATATTTTTGTACATCCGGAGCATGAACAAAAGGGTATGGGGAAACTGCTTTATAACTATATGGAAGAATTATTATTACCCCGAAATCCTGTAAAAATTACCTCTGAAGTATGGGAACCCCATATTCAATCAATTCGATTTCTTAAAAGACGAGGGTTTGAACTTGCTGCTACGGAGAAGGAATGCAGGATAGATTTACAAAAATATGATCCGAAGGTAAACCGTGAAAAGATAGACCGAATACTAAAATCAGGATTTCATCTCATAACCTTAAGCCAGTTTAGGCAAAAGGATAAAGAAGCGGACAAAAAAATTTGGGAGTTTGAACGGGAAGTAGCACCAGATATGCCCTGGACAGATGAAATTACCGTTCAGGATTTTCCTGTGTATAAAGAACAGGTGTTGCAGCATCCAAAATTTGAGCCCCGGGCTTGGCTCCTTGCATTGAAGGGTGACGAAATTGCAGGACTTAATAATCTCTGGAAAAGTAATGTGAAAAAAGAAATGAACAACGGACTAACGGGGGTACGGCGAAAATACCGAAGACAAGGGGTTGCTACTGCTCTTAAGCACACTAATTTGAAGTGGGCGAAGAATGAAGAATTTCATTCTGTAAAAACGGAGAATGAATCTACCAATAATGGTATGTTGAATATCAATATAGAAGCAGGGTTTGAGTTTATTCCTTCCTGGCTGTATTTTGAAAAAACAAAATTTTAGCAATTGGTGCGCAATTCACCCACCCCTGCCGGGCAGGAAATTTATAAGTCAAAAGTCAGATTTCGGTTTTTAATTTTCAAATGACCGATGACTAATTCTTTATCCCCGAATCCTTTCCTTTTGTAAAATACCTGGTAATAAGGGTGTCTGTGGGATCAATTTCTGCTCCAAAGTGTTCCAGTAGCTTTCCTTCTTCGTCTATCAGATATTTGTTAAAGTTCCAGGAAGGAGATTTGTCATTCCATCCATTCAGTGTGGAATCTGACAGCCACTGATAAATGGAATGCTGTTTTCTTCCCTTTACAGAAATTTTACTGAATAGGGGGAAGGTGACTCCAAAATTCTTTTTGCAAAACAGTTTAATCTCCTTGTCCTTTCCCGGCTCCTGCCAGAGAAAATTATTCGAAGGAAACCCTAAAACAACCAATTCCTTCTCATACATTTCAAAGAGTTTTTGCAATCCTTCATATTGTGGAGTATAACCACATTTTGAAGCCACATTTACTACCAGTACCTTTTTTCCTTTATAGTCAGCCATAGGGATATTCTTTCCATCAATTGACACCGCCGAAAGGTCATGAAAAGAATTTAATTCTAATTGGGGTTCTGCAGGAAACAACAGAACAGATAAAACTAAGAAACTAAGATATTTCATTTTCTTCCTCCTGAAAGTAGGATACAGATGTATAATAGCGGGAGACAATGCTGAATAAAGCTGCAGCAACCACCATAAGAATTCCAAAAAAATAAAAGTAATCCGCACCTTCAATTTTTAAAGTTCCATCAGGGTTTTGAATAAACATATTTACCGCTACCGTCACCAGGTTACCCAGAGTGATGGACAAAAAGAAATAGCTCATGATAAGTGATTTCATCGTTCTGGGTGCCTGTGAATAGGAGAACTCCAAACAGGTGATGGAAACTAACACTTCTGCTGCAGTAATAATGGTATAGGCAATAAGCTGCCAATAGATACCTACACTTTGCCCCGCATCAATAAGAGATTGTGCATAACCAATTATAAAAAATGAAGGCGCTGTCAGAAAGAGTCCAAATCCGATTTTTCTCAGGGGCGACAAAGTGACGAACCTTCCTACAAAAGGAAATAGCACATAATTAAAAAGAGGAATAAAAATTAAAATAAGAATGGGATTTACTGCTTGTATCTGGGAAGGAAGCCATTCCATTCCAAGCCAATTGCGGTTCATCTCATCTGCTTGCAGTACCCAAGAGGAACCAGTTTGGTCATACAAAGACCAGAAGATTGCAACAAAGATATAGATGATGGTTAAGCGACCTAATGCACTAAGTCCGTCTCTGCTGGTAATTTCCTTAATAAAAGATTTACCACCGGAGGGAATATGGATAAATTCTTTTCTTCCCAGCCAGAAAACCCATGTTGCTGTAAACATAAGCATTCCCGGAACACCAAAGGCAACATTGGGTCCATATTTATCCAGAAGCAATGGCGTTGCCATAGTTGAAAAAAAGGCTCCGAAATTTATGGAAAAGTAGAACCAACTGAATACTTTTTCCAACAGATGTGCATTGGTATCACCAAATTGGTCTCCCACATGGGCGGATACACAAGGTTTTATTCCCCCCGACCCCATCGCAATAAGACCTAATCCCAAGGAAAGCCCCGTGCGGGTGTCGTCAACCGCTAAGACCAAATGCCCCAGGCAATAAACAATGGAAAGGGTAATGATGGTTTTATATTTCCCCAAAAGTCCATCTGCGATGAGAGCTCCCAAAATGGGTGTAAAATACACTCCACTGCTAAAGAGATGATACCAGGTAAGGGCTTCCTCACGCTGCATCACATCTAAATTTCCGGATTGATCCATCAGGTATTTGGTCATGAAAATAACCAGAATGGTTTTCATTCCATAGAAACTGAATCGTTCTGCAAGCTCATTCCCAATAATATATGGAATTCCCCTGGGCATGGCTTTTGAAGGGAGAGGTGCTGTTTTATAGGTTGTCATTATTGAATAATTAATCCATATTTCGGATGCGAAGTGTAAAAGTAAATTACCGAGCAAGAAAAAGGAAATTTTTGTAAAACGAGCATCTTGTTGGTTATTTGTCAAAACCTATAAGTTTACCCAAATTATAAAGAAACAGGTAAGAATGTATCTCTATGCCGATTACACCTTGATTTCCTTTTTTAAATTTGGAAGATTAAAATATTTTATGGAAGCTATTATGACAAAACACACTGGATCAAATCCATGGCTGATTGAACTCCCTCGCTTGGTACTGGTCATTTTTGTAATTTTGAATATCATTGCCATTTTCAGCTACCCCGGTGGTACCTATTTAGATCATGCAACTATGGGGTATTCCCTTACAAAAAACTTTCTCAGTGATTTGGGAAGAACCATCAGCTTTTCTGGAGAAGTTAATTTTCTTTCTGCTCAACTATTTAATATGACCCTCATTTTAGCAGGGGGAGTTTTCACCAATTTCTACATCAGAGTTCGAAAAATATTCCAAGGCCCCGGGCAGGCAGTCCCGGCTTTTATAGGAACTCTTTTTGGAGTTGCCGGGGGACTTTCTCTGGCAGGAGTGGGCTTAACTCCTGTAGATCTATATCTTGATTTACATCTAATCTGTGCTACCTGGCTGTTCAGATTCTTTTTTGCTGCTTCTCTTTGTTATACTTTTGTGATTCTTAAACATGAGCAATTTGGAAATAGATACGCAGGAGGATATTTGGTATTTACCAGTTCTATTCTTGCCTATATATTAATTTCAGAACTGGGACCTGACCCCAAAACCAATCAGTTTGCACTGAGCGTTCAGGTGGTATCACAAAAAATGATCCTGTTCATCTTTTTAGGGGCTATTTATATACAGACATTGGGAATACAAAAGCTGAAAGAAAAATAATGTCCTGTAAAATTTTAGATGGGGCAATGGGCTCAGAGCTGATACGTCGAGGAATGATTCTTCCACATCATATTTGGTCTGCAGATGCAAATCTTAGTAATCCTGAATTGGTGTATCAAATTCACAAGGACTACATAGATGCAGGAGCGGATTTTATTACAGCCAATACATTTAGAACAACACCAAGAGCTTTCGCTAAAGCAGAAAGTAGGAAAAAGGAAACAGGGGAAAGAAGACAGAGGAAAGGGAATAGCAATCAATTCTGTGAAGAGGTAGAGATTAACGCCAAAGCATCATTAAGCTCCGCCATGAGACTGGCTAAAAAAGCTGCAGGAAGAAACATTCCTGTCATTGGTTCAATCGCTCCATTGGAAGATTGTTACCTTCCAGAATTATTTCCTGGTAAAACAAAGGCAAAAAAGGAGTTTTTACACCTTGGAAACTTGTTAGTTGCTGCCGGTGCAGATATACTGATTTTGGAAACAATGAACTCCATTCAAGAGACTTTTGCAGGATTATTAGCCCTGCAACCATTGCACGTACCCATTTGGATGAGTTTTGTGCTTAAGGATGACAACCATTTATTATCTGGAGAACCATTAGTGGAGGCAATCCGCTTACTTGAATCCTTTGAGGTGGAGATGATGTTGTTAAACTGTAATTCTATAAGCCGAACCGAAAAAGCAGTGGAAAAGATTGTTGATAACTGGCAGGGACAGTGGGGAGTATATCCAAATTTAGGCACAGGTGAACCTTCGCCGGATGGAGATATTCAAAAGAGAGAATCAATGCAATTATATTTACAATTAATCGAAAAAGTAATAGCAATGGGGGCTTCAGTGGTAGGAGGGTGTTGTGGTTCATCACCAGAACATATCCAAAATATTCAGACATTAAACTTCGCCAAAAAAGGCCGGTGAGGCTATGGAAATGAGCAAAGTATTTTGGTTACCCCGGATTAACATACAGGGCACGGAAAATTATAGTAAATGTTGAAAGGAAAGGCCAAAAGAGTTCCCTTCAAATAGCTCACAGAACCGAGAGATTTCTGTCTTTCAGTGATGCAAATTAAAGGATGATTAAACATACATTTAAAATATCATTGGGAATTATTTTAGTTATTATTGGGCTTATCGGTGGTCTCATCCCTATTTTTCAGGGATGGATGTTTGGAATTCCGGGGTTAATTATTCTCAGTAAATATTTTCCTCCTGCAAAACGACTGCTGGATTGGGCAAAACAAAAGATTCACAGAGATGAAAATAAAAGGTAGAGGTACTGACAAAAACCCTCAAAACCGCCTTGAGTCTGTGGCTACCATTTCTGAAGAAAGTTTTAACTATGAACCCTCCTTAACCAAAACGAAGTTTATGCCCGATTATTCTAAATCCATTATCAGGTAATAGTTTATTTACTTACGTATTGATTTTACATTCCACAATTTGGAACCGTGCATTAAGTTCCTGGTACTTGGGACTTGCAGCTAGAAATTGTACCGTCAATTTCCATTCTCCTTTTAAACTCACCCATCTTATGGATTTCGGATTCATTTAGAAGTAAATTTTACCATGCTAATCTGGATAGAAACTCTCCTTCTGCTCTTCTTGGCAGGAGGGCTATATACTTTCAAGTATAATTGGAAGCCAAAAACTCCCCATTTTCTGCTTACTGAGAAGCTTACCGTAATTGGTCACCGTGGTGCCCCGGTACTTGCAAAGGAAAATACATTGGATTCATTCAAGTCAGCCTTTGATGCCGGACTTATAGGAATTGAATTGGATGTACAATTATCTTCTGATAATAAATTGGTGGTGTTTCATGACTATTTTATTAATCATCCTGAAATTCCTGCAAACAAAGTAAATAATATCCCTTATAATACTATGATAACCATAAGGGATAATAATATTCCACTTCTCTCAGATGTCATCCAAATTATACCAGAAGGATCCTTTATAAATATTGAAATCAAGTCAAATCAAATTATCAATACGGGGATTGAAAAAAAGGTGTTGACAGAAATTAAAACCAGGGGAATTGAAAATGCCTGTATTGTATCCAGTTTTAATCCCTTTGTTTTAAGGAGAATAAAAAAATTAGCTCCTCATATCACCACTGCCTTCTTGTGGACAGCTGAAAACACAGAATCCGTTGTGAACAGTCCTCTTTGGGTGTGGTATTGCAGACCTGATGGTTTTCATGCAGATATCCGCCACATAGATGAAAAGTTGATTGATTGGATAAGAGGCAAAAAATTGTTTGCTTTGGCATATACGGTAAATTCTCAAAAACACCTCACCAGGGCAAGGGATCTTTTATTGGATGGAATTTTCACAGATGACCCTTATCTAAATAAAGAATAACACAGCCTAATACCTTTAAATTTAACAGGCAGGAAAACCATTTATATTATGGACGATATTTTTTCCCGGTTAGAAAATCTTAAAAAAGAGCGGAATGCCGTCATTCTTGCCCATTATTATCAAGACCCTGATATTCAGGATGTTGCTGATGTAATGGGAGACAGTTTAGCTCTGGCACAACATGCAGTGAAAACGGATGCTGATGTCATTTTATTTTGCGGTGTTCATTTCATGTGTGAAACAGCGAAAATCCTTAATCCTAGAAAAACCGTTATTTTGCCGGACATGAACGCCGGCTGCTCTCTGGCTGACAGCGCACCGAAGGAAGAGTTTAAAAGGTGGATAGAAAGCTATCCTGATCATATAGTCATCAGTTATATAAACTGCAGCGCTGATGTGAAGGCAATGTCTGATATTATCTGCACTTCTTCGAATGCAGAGAAAATTCTAAACAGTTTGCCTAAAGATGAAAAAATCATTTTTGCTCCCGATAAATATTTAGGTTCTTTTTTAAAGGAAAAAACGGGGAGAAATCTGCTGCTTTGGAACGGCTCATGTCAGGTACACGAAATTTTCTCTGAAAAAGAACTTGTGAAATTAATGACTCGCCATCCTCTTGCAGAAGTGTTGGCACACCCCGAATGTGATGAAAATATTTTACGCCATGCCCACCATATTGGCTCTACTACCTCCATTATTAATTATGGAGCAAAATCAAACTCCAATACCTTTATCATTGCCACTGAACCGGGGGTAATCCACCAAATGGAGAAGGCAAATCCCCGTAAGACTTTCGTTCCTTTGCCCTCCAATGATGGTTGTGCCTGCAATGAATGCCCTCATATGAGACTCAATACTTTAGAGAAAATGGTTTCAGCGCTTGAAAATCTTACCCCAGAAATCACCATGGAGGAAGAATTAAGACTCAAATCCCTGGCACCCCTGGAAAGAATGCTTGCTCTCAGTTGATTGAATATCCACAACATCTTCACCTGACTGCAGCCTACATCAGAGAAAAAATAGCCTTATTTTTAAAGGAGGATATTCCTGATGGAGATAAAACCACTCAGGCTACGATTTCCGGTGAAACGGAAATTTCTGCTCATATCATTGCAGTGGAAGATTTAGTATTTGCCGGTGAAAAGATTATACCAGAATGTTTTGGGGATTCCTGCAACATATCAAATCTGAAAAAGGATGGAGCTCTTCTGAAAAAAGGGGAAATTATAGGATTAGTAACCGGCGCAGCAAACACCATACTATCCCGGGAGAGGGTCATGCTAAATCTTGTGCAGCGGCTATGTGGTATTGCCTTTCAAACCAGGAAATATGTTGAAATAGCAGCTCCCAACCATGTGAAAATTCTGGACACCAGAAAAACAACCCCGGGACTAAGATTGTTTGAAAAATATGCTGTGGCTGTTGGAGGCGGATATAATCACCGCTTAGATCTTTCCAGTGGAATTTTAATTAAAGATAATCATATTGTAGCGGCCGGATCAGTGGTAAAAGCAATACAAAAGGCGCGCTCTCAAAATCAGGAATTACCCTTAGAATTAGAAGTGGATACCCTTGCTCAAATCGGGGACGCTCTTTCCATTGGTGTGGATGGAATTCTGCTGGATAATATGGAAAGAAATGAAATATTTGAAGCTGTTAATCTTATTCGAAATTCGCCCCGGGGAGAAGAAATATTTATAGAAGCATCCGGCGGTATTACATTAAAAAATCTTTCACAATATGTGGATACCGGAATCAATGCTGTTTCCGTTGGTGCGCTTACTCATGGAGTTAAAAGCAAAGATATTCGATTGGAGTTTCTTTCGTGAAGTCACCTGTTGAAACGGAAATCCTCATCATTGGCAGTGGTCTGGCAGGTGCTGTAGCGGCAATCAGTGCAGCAGATGAAGGGAAACAGGTACTCATCATTACTAAATCTGCTGAGTTAAAATCCGGGAATACTCCTAAAGCACAAGGAGGCATAGTATATACCAGCTCCGGGGATACTCCTGAAAAATTGAAGGAGGATATCATCAAAGCCGGTGATTACCATTATTGGAATAAAGCAGTTGACCAACTCTGCATTTCAGGACCAGAGCTTGTGAATGAATACCTGATAGAGCGGTTTAAAGTTAATTTTGACTTGAACTCTGACAAGACAACTTCTGCAGAATTATCATTCACCAGAGAAGCTGCTCATTCAGAACCAAGAATCATTTACAGTAAAGATAAGACAGGCGATTCCATTCAAACTGCTACCCTGAAAGCTGTTAATAACCATCCCAATATAACCGCCCTAACAGATCATACCGCTCTTGACCTTCTCACTCTTTCTCACCACTCTATTAAATCTGCTGACATTTACGAAAAGCCAGCCTGTTTTGGTGCTATGGTTTTGGACAACCAAAACGGGGAAGTAAAAGCTGTCTATGCAAAGAGAACCATTTTAGCCACCGGGGGATTAGGACAGATTTTTCTCCATACCACGAACCCGGAAGAATCCATAGGAGATGGAATTGCCATGGCTTGGCGTGCAGGGGCAAGATGTTTTAATCTCCAGTTTATACAATTTCACCCAACTACCCTATTTGGCAGTAAAGATCGTTTTTTAATTTCTGAAGCAGTAAGGGGAGAGGGGGGGAAGTTAATTGACGGCAATGGTAATGAGTTTATGCAGTCTGTTCATGAAAAGGGCAGCCTGGCTCCTCGTGATATCGTAGCGAGAGGCATCCACCAAACCATGCTGGATACGGGGCAACCATGTATGTTTCTGGATATTTCCTTTAAAAAGCGTGATTGGATTGAGAAAAGATTTCCCTCTATTTATAAAAATTGTTTACTTGCAGGTGTAGATATGGCAGCAGAACCCATTCCTGTGGTACCGGCTGCCCATTATAGCTGTGGAGGAGTGGGAGTGAATTTAGCAGGGCATACTTCCTTAAAACGCTTATATGCAGTAGGTGAAGTTGCCTGTACCGGAGTGCATGGGGCAAATCGTTTAGCAAGCACCTCTCTATTAGAAGCGTTAGTTTGGGGACATGAAGCCGGTAAAGATGCAGCTCAATTTCAAGAGGGGGATGATTACTTCCCTCAAATAGAAAGTTGGGTGGAAGAAACAGAAGAAATTGACCCTGCTCTGATTGCACAGGACTGGCTCACCATCAAAAATACCATGTGGAACTATGCAGGTCTGATCAGAACCCGGCAGAGATTGCACCGTGCCCAAACCATCCTGAGAAATTTACAAAATGAAATTGAAGATTTTTATCAAAAGGCAAGGCTGTCACCCAGTATTGTGGGGCTTCGTAACGGAATTCAAACAGCTAATGCAATTATAACGGCTACTTTAGAGGCACGGGAAAGCCGTGGAACCCACTATTTATTAGAAGATGGAGAATAAGAAAAATTGTCTATCAATCTGGTCTTGCCTAAGAAAACAGCCACAGATACCAATATATCTCCTGAAATTGATTCTGTAATTTCTGAAAGGTGGTTTGCATCGGCTACAGATACATAATCAATTTTTAATAATGGCTGTGCAGAAATTTGCTTTGAAATACTATTCCTGATAATTTGGGGATCCCGAACTCCTGAATGAAGTTGGTTTTTCCCTTCCTGCAAGGCAAGATAAATATGAGCAGCCACTTTTTTTTCATCATCTGACAAATAGGCATTTCGTGAACTCATTGCCAGACCATTTTCTTCTCTTATGAGAGGACAGGAAATTATTTCTATGGGATAGTTTAATTCTGTTACCATCTTTTTAATGATTGCCAGCTGTTGTGCATCTTTCTCTCCAAAAAAGGCGTGGGATGGTTGTACAATATTAAAAAGTTTTGCTACCACAGTAGTCACTCCCTGAAAGAAAGAAGGTCGGCTATTTCCCTCTAAAACTTTTGAGAGATGTTCTTCATAAACTTTAGTACTGAAACCCTCAGGATACATGTTATCATTATTCGGCAGAAAAACCCCATCAACAGTAAAACAATCCAGTTTATCTAAATCTTTCTCCAAAGGGCGGGGATAGTGTTCCAGATCTTCTCCAGCTGCAAATTGTTGTGGATTTACATAAATACTCACCACAGTATGTTTGCAGACTTCATTAGATTTTCGTACAAGGGAGAGATGGCCATCGTGGAGAGCGCCCATGGTGGGTACAAAGCCTACGGATCCAGATATCCCCTTCCGCCATTCACGGAATTGAGAAATACGTGATATCGTTTTCATGAATTAACTGCTGACTTTTGCTGCTGTGTTTTTTCGCAGGATATAATGAGAGGCAGCAGGGAATTGTTTATTTTCCACTTCAGATTTATAGCTTTTTAGGGCTTCCTGCATTAGGGAACTCAAGTTTGTAAATTGTTTGGAATGTTTAGGAGCATGGTCATTATAAAGGCCAATAATATCGTGTAATACCTGAATTTGCCCATCACAACGAGGTCCTGCTCCAATGCCAATAGTCGGTATCTCAAGCATGGCAGTAATTTCTTCTGCCAAGTCAGCAGGGATTCCTTCCAATACGATGGCAAAAGCACCACAGTCTTGAATTGCCAATGCATCGTCCTTAATTTTTTCTGCTTCTAATTTACTTTTTCCCTGAATGCGGTATCCTGAACTGAGGTGATAAGACTGGGGGAGGAGTCCCACATGTCCCATTACGGGAATGCCGGCTTCCATGATGGCTGTAATCTGAGATGTATAGGCCGTACCACCTTCTAATTTTACGGCTTCTGCCCCGGACTCCTTCACAAACCTTCCGGCGTTTCTCACTGCATCTTCAACGGAGGGCTGGTAGGACATGAATGGCATATCTGCAACGACCAAGGCATTTTTTGCTCCTCTGCGTACAGCTCTGGTAAGAAAAATTAATTCATCCATAGAGATGGGGATGGTATTATCCAATCCATAGATAACCATGGCAGCACTATCCCCTACCAACAACAGGGGAATACCTGCTGTGTCCGCATTTTGAGCCGATACATAGTCGTAAGCGGTAACCGTAGCAAAGGGAGCCGCATCCTCTTTGAATTTGCGAATATCTCTAATGGTGATTTTGGCTTTCATTTCTTAAGCAAAAACAGCTTCTTCGGAACAGGTTGAAGTAATTTTATTATCAGCATTTACATGTACAATTTTCGGTTGGTGAAAGGCAGTTTCTTCTTCCGTTAATTGGCAATATCCTACAACAATCACCAAATCCCCTTTATGCACCAAATGTGCAGCAGCTCCGTTTATGCACACTTCTCCGGAGCCTCTTTCACCCTTAATGATGTAGGTTTCTATTCGGCTGCCATTGGTAATATCCAGAACCTGAACTTTTTCAAATTTCCTAAACCCGGCAGCATCCATCAAATCTTCATCTAAAGTTATGGAACCCACATAATGCAGATTGGCCTCTGTCACCGTTGCCCTGTGAATTTTCCCTTTTAACATTTCAATGATCAATTTTTGTCTCCAAAATTAAGGGCAGAATTTACAATTATTAACGGAAGATCACCAAAAAATGAATGACTATTAGTACAGCGAAAATTTTACAATTCAACCATAAAATGCTTTTGCTGATAAACACATTATACGGTATATTTTTACTCCATGTAAACAATATGTTGTGTTGATTTACACATTGAAGTCGCAGGGATTCCTCAAAAAAAAAAATCCAAAAAATTCTTAAATCACATAAACCTATGCAATATTCACGAAATATAATAACCATTCTGCTAACTGCTATTTTCCTGATTTCATGCGGAGGGAAGAAAGGAGATGTGGAAGCCACGCCTGATATTGCAGAAGAAACCATTACCATGGGAGACCATAACACCTATCCTGTGGAACAGACGGTAGTTGAAAGAAATGTGCAGGAAATTATTGAAGGGTTGAATATGGATATTAAAAAACTCCGTGCAGAATTGGACTATCAAAATGAAAATCTGAGTAAACTGGAAGCCCAATCCCAGATTTGGGCAAATCCTTTTGCTATTTACAATAAAGAAATTGTTTTAGATAACGGGAGTTCTATTTTTGGTAAAATCGTTTACCAGGATCAGGATGTAATGAAGGTAGAAACTCTTATAGGTCAACTCATCATTGATAGAAATACCATCATCAGAGTGGTTAATCAGGTGAGCGCCTATGGTAGTTTTGAAAATACTAAGTCAAATGATGCTGCCTTAGCGACAGGTGATAAAGAAGACCCATCGGGAATAAACCTGATTCAAAAAAGGACAAAATCCCTCTCTGCAAATTTGGTGTTGGTGGGAGACATCTCCGAAGAAAAGGACGCATCCGGGAATACTATATTGACAGGTGAAATCAAAAATGTAGGCAATAAGAGGGCAGATTTTGCTAAAATTATTTTTACCTTCCGACTCAATTGGCAGGGGGATACAAAAAACCTCACTGCCTTCATAAATGGTGTGACCAATACTTTTGATACGGGGATTTCATCCGACAATAGTATTCTTCCTCATGCAGTGGGGAATTTTGAATTGGTTATTCCACGGTCATTTGGCACCTTTATCGGCTATAGCTATGATATTGACTGGAGCCAATATGAGGGCTGAAGTCTTCTTAAAAGTGATTTTTGGTTTAGGCTTGTTTTGTCTGGTAAAAGCTGAAGGGAAGACGCTCTGGGATTTTGGGGTAATTATAAAAGAAGAACAGTCTCAATCATCCATTCAAAATACCAATGTGACAGATGACATCCCGGAAATCAAAGCACTCATTTCCGACCCCTTTGTGGCTCCGAGGAAATCAACGGATGTGCAATTTAATCTGCCTGTTGAAATAGTGAATGCAATTCCGATTGTTACTGAAGATAATTTCCGTGAAGTGGAAAAATTTATTCAATGGCATTCGCTTCAGAAAAAATTTAATCACATTATCCAGTCACTTGAAAATAGCGATTTGACAGCCTTATCTCAAACCAATCGTGCTGAGATTCAATTCTGGATGGCAACATCTTTCGTTGAAACAGGACAATTCGAACATGCTTTAACCTTTTCACATTGGGCAAATTCCAACAGAGGCTCGGACAGAGACTTGTTCCTCGCTGCAAAAATCTATGAAAAAACCGGTGATATGGAAAGAGCGCTGCACCAATACCGGAAACTCATGTCTCTATTCCCTGACAGCGATTATTATCACTCAGCAAAAATTAAATCCAGAATTATCGCACGCAGCTAAAGAATGACCAAACCCGGAATTTTATTTCTACTTGTCTTGGTTATTGGATGGGAGCCGGCTGAGGCAAATTCCAGAATTTCTTACTCCCGCCCGGGGAATATGATCCGTATTCCCAGCGTTGATCCTTCCATGAACAATAAACTACTGGAAATCAATGTGTCCTCAGAGTACCTGTCATCCTCACAAAGCAATGCAGGCTTTGCAGTAAATGCCATGTCGCAAAACGGATATTTGTATGGCATTTCCATGGTTAATCCTGTCAACCCTGCCAATTCGGTGGAACTGGGCCTCCATGTTCAGCGCAACCTGTTGGAATATGGAAATGTTAATCTGGATGTAGGTATTCATGATTTACTATTCCGTTCTGGCAGCGACTCCAGTGACGGGTTGGACACACGGGGAATTTCTCTATTCGGTGTACTCTCCAGCGAGAAGCGATTTTCTGATTTTGCCATAGCAACCCACTTAGGGTTCGGGTCCGGAAAAATAAATGAAGATTCTCATTTGTTTGCGGAAAACCCAGGTCAAAACCTGGGAGTCTTTCTTGGATTCAAATTTACTACTCCTCTTCTTAAAAAAAATGGAGGACTGAGTTTTTTAACAGAATTTGATGGTACAGGGTTAAATCTTGGTCTAAACATTCCCATTTTTAATTCTTATCATATTAATTTTGGTATTACTCATTTCGAAAATTTTGGTAATTTTGCCACTGAAGACCGAACTATAACAGAATGGGAAGCCCTAAAAGGGAATGCTCCATCTGTCAATTTTGGTGTGAGTATGAATATTCCGCGGACTTTATCAGCAGAAGATGTATTGGAAGAAGAACCACGCATTGGTGATGGCATTTATGCTGAAACGGATTCATCAATTTTGTATTATGAACCCATTTGTGTTGAAGTGGTTGAAACATTAAGAGACTCCATCAGAGTTAATCAAAATATTATTGAAAATTTAAAGGCACACAATAATATGCTTCTTCATTCTGAAGCGATATTGGCAGATTCCACAGAAAAAAGTTTGTTTCGTGAGCAGACGAGTCAACTAAACCAAAATAAAGCAATGCGTCATTTATCCAGATCGTTGCGGTTTTTTTACTCTGAACGATACCGAGATGCTCTGTCAGAAGTGAATCTGGCGATTGAACTGAATCCCAATTTAGCCATTGCTTACGGGCGCAGGGGATCAATTTATTATAAACTGGGGGATGCACGCAGGGCTACTTTAAACTGGAATGTGGCACTGCAGTTAGATCCCGAATTTACAGAAATTTACGACATACTGAAGGCAGCAGAAGAGAACCGCCTTCAGCCAGTTGAAATAGGCAAGAAAACAGGAGATTAATGTATGAATTTGGGAACTATAATTGGATTAATTTTAGGTCTTGTGCTTATGGGTGCTGCATCTTTTTTAGCTTCTGTAGGAGCAAATGTTCCTATGGGTGCACTCGTAGATCCCGTTAGTTTTTTAATCGTAGTTGGTGGCTCAATTGCAGCCACAGCTATTGCCTTCCCACTTGAGGATGTTTTGGCTGCATTTGGTGGGTTTGGAAAAGTTTTCGGTACCCAAGGATTTACTTTTAAAGATGTGGTAATGGATTATGTAAATTTAGCGGAACAGGCAAGAAAAGGAGAACTAGCGAAAGCTATTGAGGAAACACCAGAGCATATGCCATTTAGACTTGGAACGATAAAAGGTGGGTTACAAATGATTATTGATGGTTATTCTCGTGATGATATTCGTGAAATATTAGAAAATCAAGAAGAATTTCGAGCCGTAAGAGAAATAAAGAAGGCAAATGCTATGGCAAAAATGGGAGAATATGCTCCTGCATTTGGCATGATAGGTACACTTATTGGACTAGTATTTATGCTGGGATCAATGGCAAATCCTCCTGAACCGGGAGTTGACCCTGCTGCTAAATTAGGTGGCTCCATGGCTGTGGCACTCATAACTACCCTCTATGGTGCGTTCTTTGCTTTCTTCTTTTTCGGACCCTTTTCAGATCAGTTGAAATATGAAAATGAAGATAAGAAAATTGAGTCAGCCATCCATCTGGAGGGTATTCTGCTTCTCCATGCAAAGACCCATCCCATCATGGTGAGAGATAAACTAAACGCCTTTTTAGCCCGAAAAGACCGCCTTTCTGATGAGGGATAAGCTAAGTGGCTAAACAAAAATGTCCTGAATGTCCTCCTGAAGGACTCCCCGGATATATGGGAACTATGGCAGATATGTTTACGCTGCTCTTTGCGTTTTTCGTTCTTATGTTCTCTCTTGCAACCATGGACCCGGCCAAATTAGACGCTCTTGGCGGAGATAAAGCAGGTGCCGCTGATGCCAAAGAAGCAAAGGAAGCAGTTGAAGAAATTAAAAAGGAAATGCAGGAACTGAAAGAAAACGGCATTACTGAAATAAACGGCAAACCTATTGAAGAGTATGCGGACAGCCTCATTGAACAGAAAATGAAAGAGACTATTCCGCCTCCTAAATTGGCGGAGGTTCGCAAAGATGTAGCTGAAATCATTGAGGACATGGAATTAGACACTACTGCAAATCTTTCCATGCGGGATCAGAGAGGAATTGCTTTCGAGTTAAACGGAGACATCTGTTTTAAGGCACTATCTGCAGAAATGCAGCCCGAACTTATGCACTTTTTAGATGCTGCTGCTGATAGTTTTCTGGTTAATCCCAATGATAAGCGGCAGGTAATTGTTGAGGGTCATACGGATAATTGGCCTATCCCCAAAAAGTTTAAGGATATATTTCCCACAAACTGGGAATTGTCAACGGCAAGAGCTTCTGCTGTAGTAAATTACTTAATTGAAAAGGGTGTAGATGCTTCCCGGTTGGTTGCTCATGGCTATGCGGAGCGTTGGCCAGCAGACCTTACCTGGACTGATATGCGTAAGGGTTATGTGGAAGAACAGAAAGGAACAAAAAAGATTGATCCCAGAACCGGGCAGGCATCCTATGAGGGCGATATTGGCAGGTCTGATGTGAAGAAACAACGCATATCTATACCCACTATGATTGATTCATTAAATTCTACCATGGAATTGCGGAGAAAAAACAGGCGTATTAAAATTATATTTACCTATAATAATTATGTTGATGGTTCAGATCCATGGGTACCGCCAAAAAATTAGAAGCATTTCATTTTTAAGATGAAGATGAATCCATTAAATTTACAATGCCGTAAACAGGAGCAAAATTATGACCAATAAAAAAGGTCGGTATTTCTTACTTATTGCTATTTTCACTCTGCTTTGGAACCAGCAGACCAATTACCTTGCACAGAAAATAGCCATCGAAAATTCTTACAGGGATAAGGTGAACTCCGCTGTTTCCCGCATATTGGGACAGGAAAAATTTCTCGTTATTGTAAATGTGGAATTTTCCACTATGGGAGGCACACTGAAAAAGGGAGGTACAACAGGAGAACCCAAAGGCAATACCTATACACCTGTACCCGGCATACCCACCTTTCCATCCTCAAAAGGAAAGTCTGGCACTTCAACGACAGGAAGCAAAACTCTCTCAGCCAATGACTATAATATTGGAAGAGTGGAAGTCACCGTTGGCATTGATGAAACTATCGTCACCGGTTCTGTTAAGCAGGAAATTAAACAGGTAGTTGCCAGAGTTATTCCTGAAACAGCGGATTGTGAAGACTGTATCAAAATTGAAGCCATGGAGTTTCAAAAAAGCAAGAAAGATAAGAAGATTGATGAACTTGTTGAAAAGATAGAAAAACTTGAATCTGCTAAGAGAAAAGCAGATATTTCTGCGGATTCCATAAGACTTATAGATTTAACAAAACAGTTAGAAGAAGCTAATACAATTAAACAGACCTGGGAAACTATGGCAAAAGCCCGAGAGCTTCAACAGATGAAACAGGACTCCATTCGCTTTGAAAATCTTGTTAGAGCTGAAAGGGAGCGCAAGGTTCAGGACTCCATTAAATTTGTGAATACGGAAGATAGATTAGAAAGGGTAATTGAAAGTAAAATAAAATCTGACTCTACAATCATAAGAGAAACTATGGATATTTTGCGTCAGACTACCGGAACAGGGGAAGAAAAGGAGAAGTCCATTTTAGGAATGGATATTGGTGGAGGCGGTTCCGGTATTATGAGTTCGGTTATTTTCATTCTATTAATTGTGGCGCTCATGATTGTTACCTTTTTAGCTGCCAATAATAAAAAGCCTAAAACAGTATATTTAAAACCTAAGGGGAAAGACAAAGAACCAAAAAAGAAAGAAAAAAAAGATAAGAAAGAATCAAAGGAGAAAGACAAAAAATCCAAAAACGGTTCTGATGAACCACCCACAGAAGAAGCGCAAACCACCCAGCCTTCACCTGAGGCGGCTCCACCACCCCCGAGGCCGGATGAGGACGCTCTGCGCTCTGAAATTAAATCACTTCGCCAAACAGCAGTTTCACTCACAGTGGGGGAAAAAGAGGGAGCATCTGCCCTTATAAAAGAGTGGTTATCAGATAACCCCAACAAATCTGATGAGGGCAGTGAAGAAGAAGGAGAAGAATAAATTACCATGAAAACGCTTGAAGATTTAACAGGATACGATAAAGCAGCCATTATCTTTGATATTTTGGGGGATTCCCTGGCCCTGAATATGTTTAAAGATATACCCGAACCTGAGTTTTATGAGCTTCGTAATCATGCTAAAAACCTTCGTAATGATGTTCCTACTTCTGTAAAAAAGGAGGTGTTGGAGGATTATTATTTCAAAATGCTTTCTGGGGAAAAGTATAAGGAAGAATCCACCAGTGAAAACATGTTTGAATTTTTAGAAGTTCTGGATGACGAGCAGTTATATGCATTGTTGTCCCCTGAAAAACCGCGTGTAATTGCTCTTGCGTTAGAACAATTGGATAATGAAAAGCGCATGACCTTTCTATCAAAAGTGGATACTGAAAAACAGAATAAAATTGTCATAGCAACAGGGGAGTTAAATGATATTCCCCTTGAGGCTATTATTTTCACTGCTAAGGAATTAAAGAAAAAAACAGCTTTTCTTCCGGAATCGGTCCAATTTTCCAGAGGAGGCGGCAGGTCTGTCTCTGATATGCTTGGGAAAATGCCTGAAGATGAAGCAATGCAGTATTTAGATCAGATGAAAATTAACAATCCTGATTTACTGACCGAGGTGAAAAAATACTTTTTACTTTTTGATGACATCATGAATATGCCGGAAGATCTGGCTGCAACTTTCTGGGGAGACCCTGATATTGATCTGGAAGTTATGGCAAAGTCATTGAAGGAATTTGAAGCAGAAACAGTGGAAAAAATTCAAGGATATCTTCCTGGGAAAAAGCAAGCCATGTTCACCCCCCATGAAGGAGCTCTTTCCAAACGGGAGATTGATGAAGCTAAAGGTGCCATAAAAAATATCCTGCAAGGCAAAATAGATTCCGGCGACATTAATATAGAAGATGTGTTGGCTTCCCCTGAGATTGAAGAGGAAGAAGGAGCAGAAAATTAAACTTTAGCTTTTGAGGATTTCCTTCAGGAATCCCCCTGTGTAGGAACCTTCCGTCCCTCTTACCATTTCCGGTGTTCCTTCTGCCACGATGCGCCCACCACCATCGCCACCTTCAGGACCTAAATCAATAATCCAATCTGAAGATTTAATCACATCCAGATTGTGTTCAATTACTACTACGGTATTTCCTTTTTCAACTAAACCATTCAGTACTTTTAAAAGCATATTCACATCTTCAAAGTGTAGTCCGGTTGTTGGTTCATCCAGTAAATAGAGAGTTCTCCCAGTTCCGGCACGGGAAAGTTCAGCGGCTAGCTTTACTCTCTGAGATTCTCCTCCGGAAAGTGTGGTAGCCTGCTGCCCTAAATGGATGTATCCCAAACCCACATTGTTCAGCGTTTCCAGCTTGCGGTGAATTCGAGCGTGATGGGTGAAAAACTTCAATGCCTCTTCAATGGTGAGTTCCAGAATTTCGGAAATATTTTTACCACGGTATAATATTTCAAGAGTTTCCCGGTTGTACCGCAGTCCTTTGCATTCTTCACATTGTACATACATATCTGCCAGGAAATGCATTTCAATTTTAATCAATCCAGCACCCCTGCAGGTTTCGCACCGACCACCTTTTACATTAAAGGAAAACCGTCCTGGTTTATACCCTCTTATTTTTGATTCGGGTATTTGACAGAACAAATCACGGATGTGCGTGAATAATCCCGTGTAGGTGGCAGGGTTTGAGCGTGGCGTTCTGCCAATTGGCGCTTGATTGATGTCAATAACTTTATCCAAATGGCGGATACCTTTGAAGGATTCAAACCGTAGTGGTTTTTGAAGGCTGGAATAAAGTTCTCGTGAAATGAGTGGAAACAGAGTCTGATTTATCAGGCTGGACTTGCCTGAACCTGATACACCAGTAATACAGACAAATTTTCCCAGTGGAATTTTAACGGTTATATTTTTCAGATTATTTCCACCGGCACCAATGAGTGTTAGAAATTTACCATTTCCTTTTCTCCGCACACCATTAAAATCAATAGAAGACTGTCCGTTGAGATATTTTCCGGTTAGTGACTGCTTGTTTTTTACAATATCTGCAGGTGTACCGCTGGCAATTATTCTACCACCGTGACTACCGGCACGCGGCCCCAAATCCAAAACCCAGTCAGCTGCTCGGATAGTGTTTTCATCATGCTCAACTACAATGACAGTGTTACCCAAATTTCTCAAATGCTGTAGAGTGTGAATAAGACGCTGATTGTCCCGCTGGTGCAGCCCAATGGTAGGTTCGTCTAAAATATAAAGCACTCCAACCAATTGAGAACCAATCTGCGTTGCAAGCCGAATACGTTGGGATTCTCCACCAGAAAGAGTCCCTGCGGAGCGCTGCAAGGTGAGATAATCCAGTCCCACATTCACCAGAAAGCCCAGGCGGGAATTGATTTCTTTCACAATCTGTTCTGAAATTTCTTCATCTCTCCTGGATAGAATCAATTGTTGAAAAAATGCATGCAGATCACCCACCGTATCCTGCGTGAGTTCAAAAATATTTTTCTTATTTATTGTGACGGCAATACTCTCCGGCTTAAGGCGTGCACCCTTACAGTCAGGGCAGGGTTGAATTGCCATGTATTTTTCAATCCAATCCCGCATCTGACCAGACTGGGTCTGTGTATACCGGCGCTGCAAATTAGGAATGACTCCTTCAAACTTCCCCTTATATTCTCCCTTGAATTTTTCCGACTGATAGCGCATGGTAATTTTTTCATCCGGATTGGTACCATATAACAAAACGCTCTGAATTTCTTCAGAAAAGTCTTTCCACGGGGTCGTGAAGGTAAAATCATAATGGAATGCGAGGCTTTTCAGAATAGCAGAATACCAATTTCCTCGAGGTTGTTCTCCTATGGGATCAATACACCCCTGTATGAGTGACTTGTCCGGATCAGGAACCACCAATTCAGGGTCAATGCTCACTTTTGTACCCAGTCCGTCGCAGGTATTACAAGCACCAAAAGGAGAATTGAAGGAAAAAGCACGGGGTTGTAAATCCTCAAAAGAAATATCACATTCAGGGCAGGAAAAGAATTCGCTGTAGAGATGTTCTTTTTTCCCTATCTCCTCAATAATCACCAATCCGCTGCCTACTTTCAGAGCCAGTTCAACAGAACCGGTGAGGCGGTCTTTAATACCTTTTTTTGCTACCAGACGGTCAACAATTACTTCAATATTATGCTTGACGGTTTTGGAAAGATTGATTTTATCAGAAATATTCATTTCCTTACCATCAATACGGACTCTTACAAATCCTTCCTGGCCGATGGAACGTAGTACTTCCTTAAACTGACCTTTCCGGCTGCGCACCACCGGCGCTAACACCTGGAACTTGGTACCTTTATTAAAACACATAATCTGATCAACAATCTGCTGTACGGATTGTCTTTGTACAGACCCTCCACAATTATAGCAATGCTGCGTACCAATTCTAGCAAAGAGGAGGCGCAGATAATCATATATTTCAGTAATAGTGCCTACAGTGGAGCGGGGGTTTCGGCTGGAGGTCTTCTGTTCAATGGAAATAGCAGGGGAAAGGCCCTCGATATAGTCCACATCGGGCTTTTCCATTAACCCTAAAAACTGGCGAGCATAGGCTGAAAGAGACTCCACATAGCGGCGCTGCCCTTCTGCGTAGATAGTGTCAAAAGCAAGGGAAGACTTTCCAGATCCAGACAAACCGGTAATAACTACCAGATTATCGCGGGGGATTTCAACATCAATATTTTGCAGGTTATGCTCTCTGGCACCTTTAACAAAAATACGGTTTTCGAATTGATATTTTCCGTTTTTCCCCTTCATGTGCAACCCTAAAACTACGGGAATTTCAAAAGGGAGAAAAAGGATTATTTACAGGATATAATTTCAATAAATACCCCTGTCCAATGCAAAGGATGGCCGAGTACTTATTCATTTACTTACATAATTGATAGAGTTATTTACAGGTAATCCATATAATTTTTTGTCAATCAATTCATTTTCCCGCTCCCTGAAAGCATCCTAACTTTCCCGTCTATGAAACTTATTAAAATACTACCCTATCTCATCTTTGGACTCGTGCTGCTCTGGGCAGTAAAATCTGATACAGCCAGAGATCAGTTTCAGAAAATGAAAACTCTAACACAGATCATCCGTTTAGTGAGCGAAAACTATGTGGAAGATGTTGACATGAACGACATTCTGGAAGGCGCCATAATAGGAATGTTGGATAAACTGGATCCTCATTCCAGTTATATTTCTGAAGAACAATTTGAACTTGTGAATGAGCAATTCGGTGGCGAGTTTGAAGGAATTGGAATTGAGTTCAATATTTTAGAGGGATACATAACTGTCATTTCTCCCATCCCTGGTACACCCTCAGACAGAGCAGGGTTGCAATCCGGTGATAAGATTATCCGCATAAATGAGGAGTCTGCATATAAAATCACACAGAAGGAGGTGTTAGAAAAGCTGCGTGGGCCAAAGGGTACTAAAGTGGATGTGACAATTTCCCGCCCGGGACTGGAAGAAGAATTTCAGGTAACCCTGGTAAGAGACAAGATTCCCATTGTATCTGTAATGGCGGCTTTTATGGTGGATGACGAAACGGGATATATTAAGGTGAATCGCTTTGCGAAGACCACCACGGAAGAAATAAAGGAAGCCTTATCCGAACTTGAGGATGAAGGGATGGAACAGCTCCTGTTAGATTTTCGAAATAACGGTGGTGGTATGATGGATCAGGCTGTAGAAATAGTGGATATGTTCATTTCTTCAAGAGATACCATACTCTTTACAAAGGGAAAAATCCCCGGCTCTTCGGAAGTTTTTCGAGCCAGAAAAAACCGTAAGGATAAGAAATATCCTGTAATAACATTAATAAACAGAGGGTCAGCCAGTGCCAGTGAAATTGTATCAGGTGCATTTCAGGATTTAGACAGGGGTTTAGTAGTTGGAGAAACCAGCTTCGGAAAAGGATTAGTCCAAAGGCAATACCCCCTGAGAGACGGCTCTGCCGCACGCATTACTATTGCTCGCTATTATACTCCCACAGGCAGACTTATTCAACGACCCTATGATGATGTAGCAGACTACTATTCTGATTTGGGCAGAGATAATCGGGAGGCAACGGATTCTACACTGGCTGAAAAACCTAAATTCACTACAAAAAACGGGAGGACAGTCTATGGTGGCGGGGGGATTACCCCTGATATTTTCTCCGAACTTGATTTAGACCTGTCTGAAAGCTCCAGAGAAATTCTCTCTCATCCTGACAGACTTACCTTTAAATATGCAGGTGAATTAAAAGAAGAAATACAAAATAGGTTTGAATCTTTTGAGGATTTCACTCACCAATATCAGTTGAAAGATAAAGGGAAAGCCAAGTTTTATAATTGGCTTCAAAATCAGGAAATTGAATTTTCTGAAGAAGAGTTAGATGAAAACTGGGCATATATTGAAAACAGGATTTTAGCCGAAGTGTCTTCTGGTATTTGGGGTAAGGAATTCCTGTTCAGGAAATTATTGGATGCAGATAATCAGGCACAGGAAGCGTTGCTTCATTTTAATGAAGCCCGGCGGTTACTCAGTGATTTTAGTCAATACCCGGTAGGAGAGTGACAAAAACTGAAGGTTATGACGATTTTATAAGAGTAAAATTTTCTTTATTGAAAAGATTAACTGACCTAATTTTACAGGCTTAAAATCAAGCCAAAATATTAATTATTACTAAATAAGGACGAAAAAATGGTTCAATTGTTTATTGATGGCGGCGGGTTTATGTGGCCTATCCTTTTTATATTCATCATTGGTTTTGTGTTCGTTATTGAACGCCTTTACCACCTTTTTAAAGGTTTATCAAGTAATGAAGAATTTGCCTATGAAATTGCAGATACGGTAAAAAATTCCGGAATGGATTCGGCAGTTTCAAAATGTGAAGGAGCACAGGGACCAGTAGCAAATCTCTGTCTGGCAGCATTGGATCGGGGCAACCTGGGTGCTGATGAGGCAGAACATGCGCTGGATCATTCCGGCTCTATCGAAATGGCATCCATGGAGAAAAACATGACCTGGATTTCCCTCTGCATAGCAACAGCTCCCATGTTGGGCTTTCTGGGGACGGTATGGGGAATGATTCAGGCATTTAACGATATTAAAATGGCGAATGATATTTCTCCCGCGGTTGTTGCAGGTGGTATTTCAGTCGCACTTCTCACAACTGCATTCGGTTTGGTGGTAGCAGTGGTTCTACAAGTATTTCAAAATGCTGTTCTGTATATTATTGATAACCAGATTGTCACCTTGCAGAAGTCAACAACTGCTCTGCTTCATGCTATTAAAGATTCAGAGAAATAACGAGTACAGGCAGCAAACATGATTAAAAAAGAAAGAAGACCTATGCAGGAAATCAATTCCTCCTCTATGGCGGATATTGCATTTCTTCTACTCGTCTTTTTTCTGGTTACCACTACCATATCTATGGATAAGGGTATCAGCCTGGTACTACCCTCTGAAGGAAATGAGCTGGAAGTAAACCGCAAGAACATTGTTAATATTTTGATGAATGAGTCGGGTAAGGTTTTGTTGGATGATATCCCTACAAAAGTAAATGCCATAAAAAACATCATAGAAAAGAGATTAGCTGCCAACCCGAATTTAATTTTCTCCGTGCAAACACATCCATTGACTAAATACCAGGACTATCTCAGAGTACTTGATCAATTAAAAGAGGGTAATGCCAGCAAAATTTCTATTGCTAATCCTCCTGCTTTCTAATCCATGAAGATTGCCAGAAAAACCAATACCAGTCGTGAAATATCCACAGCATCCCTACCTGATATTATTTTCATGCTCCTCATTTTCTTCATGGTTACCACAGTCATGCGTGAATATGAGGGATTGGATGTGGTTATGCCTCGCGCAAAAATGATTGAAAAACTTGAAAGTAAACGGCATACTTCCTACATCTGGGCAACAAAAGATGGTCTTGTTTCTGTGGATGACCGCATTATTCACATCAATGATTTATCAGGATTGATGTACTCTAAGATTGCCAAAGATCCCAAGATTACCGTTTCATTGAAATCGGATGAAAAGGCTACAATGAAGCTCATCACCGATATTCATACCCAGTTAAGAAACGCCAATGCCTTAAAGCTCAGTTATTCAGCCTTAACTAAAACCAACTGATTATGCTACGGATTGACCCCCTATTAGTGCATTACCCTGTGAGAATTCGTGAAGTCACCATTGGTGTGATCCTCTTTCTTACCTTGGTATTTTATTTTTTTCCCCGGTTTTTAGGGGAAGGGGAAAGGGTGGATTTTTCCATTGTTGAGGAAATTGAAACCTTTGACATCCCTCAGACAGAGCAAATTAAAATCCCTGAACCACCTGCGCGCCCTTCCGTACCCGTTGCCTCGGAAGATGAATTTTTTGATGAAGATATAACCATCGAAGATACAGACTTTGATGATTTCGAAGACTGGGATGCGCCTCCATCCCGCCCTTCTGAGGGACCAAATGTAAAGTTTATTCCATATGACAAACCTCCCAAACCCAAAATCCCCATTCGACCTGTATACCCAGAAATTGCTCAGGAAGCAGGTATTGAAGGAACGGTATACATTCAGTTCTTTATAGATGAAAAAGGGAATGTCACCGAAGCCTGGGTACAGAAGGGAATACCCAATACGGGATTAAATGAAGCTGCTCTTGAAGCCGTTAAGCGCTCAAGATGGAAACCCGCACAACAGCGCGACAAGAAAGTTGGCGTATGGCAGACAGTACCGGTAAAATTTGAATTAACATCAAATTAGTTTTTGGGTTTTGCATGCAGCCATTTGCTGTTAGTACCCCCCCCTCAAGTAAGCACAGTACTAACGGTTTGAAGCAAAAAACTGGTCTTTAAAAACTAGCCTTTACAAATTCCCGATTTAAACGGGCGATATTTTCTACCGAGATTTCCTTTGGGCATTCCACTTCGCAGGCGGAAGTATTAGTACAATTACCAAATCCCTCTACATCCATTTGACCAACCATGTTTTTTACTCTGGATTTTCTTTCAACCTGTCCCTGTGGGAGTAGGGCATATTGAGATACCTTTGCCCCGACAAATAACATGGCTGAAGAATTTTTACAGGCAGCCACACAGGCACCGCACCCTATACATGCGGCTGCGTCAAAAGCTGAATCAGCATCATCTTTTAAAATGGGAATCACATTTGCATCCGGTACACCGCCGGTACTTACAGAGACATAACCGCCTGCTTCCATCACTCTGTCAAAACCGCTGCGGTCAACCACCAAATCCCTTATTACTGGAAAAGCTCTTGCCCGCCAGGGTTCAATGACTAAAGTATCACCATCTTTAAAACTGCGCATATGCAGTTGACATGTGGTGACACCTTTCAGAGGTCCATGTGCTCTGCCGTTTATCATAATTCCACAGGTTCCGCAGATACCTTCACGGCAGTCATGGTCAAAGGAGATGGGGTCTTTGCCGTCTTTCAATAGCTGATTATTCAGCATGTCCAACATTTCAAAGAAGGACATATCCTCAGACACATTGTCAACAGGATAAGATTCGAAATTACCCTCTGAATTGCGGTCATATTGGCGCCAAGCCTGAACAATAATCCTCATTATTTATAACTCCTTGTTGTCAGGCTCACCTCATCAAATTTCAATTCTTCTTTATGTAATAGAGGATTCCCGTCCCCTCCGTTATATTCCCAGGCTGCGGCATAAGTGAAATCTTCATCGTTTCGTTTTGCTTCATTTTCCTCAGTCTGAAATTCTTCACGGAAATGTCCCCCGCAGGATTCTTCTCTGTGGAGAGCATCTCTTGCCATAAGTTCACCTAATTCTAAAAAGTCTGCAAGACGGCTGGCTTTTTCCAGTTCTGGATTATACTCATTTATACCGCCGGGTATTAAGACATTCTTCCAAAAGTCATCCTTCAATTTTGGGATGAGTTCCAATGCTTTTTCCAGGCCTTCTTTATTGCGTGCCATGCCCACATATTCCCACATGACTTTCCCCAATTCCTTGTGAATGTCATCTACGGTTTTGCTGCCCTTTATAGCCAGCATTTTTTCCAGACTTTCTTTCACTAATCTTTCAGCATGTTGGAAAGTATCATCAGAAGTGCGCACTTCCTTTAGTCCTCCCTGTGCCAGATAATCGCCAATAGTGTAGGGGATGATGAAATAACCATCAGCCAACCCTTGCATGAGTGCGCTGGCACCCAGACGGTTGGCACCATGATCAGAAAAATTAGCTTCTCCCAATACATGCAGACCGGGAACGGTGGACATGAGATTATAGTCCACCCAGAGCCCGCCCATGGTATAATGCACTGCGGGATAAATTTTCATCGGTGTTTCGTAGGGGTTTTCTCCTGTTATCTGCCGGTACATATCAAAGAGATTGCCATATTTTTCCGATACCCAATCTTTACCATTGCGATGAATCACATCTGCAAAATCTAAATAGACTGCCAATTTTGTGGGACCCACTCCATGCCCTTTATCGCACATTTCCTTTGCCCGCCGTGAAGCCACATCACGAGGAACCAGATTACCAAATGAGGGGTAGAGCCGTTCTAAATAATAATCTCTTTCTTCATCAGGGATGTTATTAGGATTTCGGTCATCTCCAGCTTTTTTGGGTACCCATACTCTGCCGTCATTCCGCAGGCTTTCACTCATGAGAGTTAACTTGGATTGATGGTCACTGGAGACGGGGATACAGGTTGGGTGAATCTGGGTAAAACAGGGATTAGCAAAACAGGCTCCCTGCTTATGTGCCCGCCAGGATGCAGTCACATTGGACGCCATGGCGTTAGTGGACAGGAAAAACACATTGCCATAACCACCCGTTGCTAAAATGACTGCATGAGCAGAGTGAGAAGTGATTTCACCTGTCTCTAAATTTCGGGTTACAACGCCCCGTGCTTTACCATCTACTTTAACGATGTCCAACATGTCGTGGCGGGGAAAGAATTGCACTTTACCCGTATTCATCTGACGGACCAGAGCGGAATATACTCCCAAGAGTAATTGCTGGCCTGTCTGTCCTCGGGCATAAAAAGTGCGGGAAACCTGAGCGCCGCCGAAAGAACGGTTGTCCAGTAAACCGCCGTACTCTCGTGCAAAGGGGACTCCCTGTGCTACGCATTGGTCTATAATGTTATTGCTCACTTCTGCAAGGCGGTACACATTGGCTTCTCTGGCACGGTAGTCACCACCTTTCACGGTGTCATAAAAGAGGCGGTAAATACTATCGCCATCGTTGGGGTAATTTTTGGCTGCGTTGATACCTCCCTGAGCGGCAATGCTGTGGGCACGACGAGGCGATTCATGGTAGGAAAAGGCTTTTACATTATAGCCTAACTCCGCCAAAGTTGCGGCAGCGGATCCTCCTGCTAAACCAGACCCTACCACGATTATATCATATTTGCGTTTATTGGCAGGATTTACCAACTTCATGGAAAATTTATGGTTATTCCATTTTTGTGAAACGGGTCCTTCAGGTATTTTAGAATTTAGGATCATGATAGTTATCTATTTAATAAAACCAAAATAAAGGGGGATGGATATAAACCCAAGGGGGATGATGAGCCAAAACAGAACAGCAGTTTTTTCAACAATACCCTTATAGCGGGAATCTGCAAGACCGAAAGTCTGAAAGGCAGATTGAAATCCGTGACGAAGATGCAGAGCTAAAAGAATGAGGGCAAGAATATAAAAAACAGCAACCAGAGGATTATTAAATCCTATTGGGCTATGAACCACTACCTCATAGAAATCAGCATCATTCCCATGCATTTTTTGAAAACTCCACCAGAATGTCTGCAAATGAAAAACCAGAAAGATGAAGACTATGCTGCCGGAGACGGCCATGGTTCTGCTGTAAAAGTTAGAGGTTGCACTACGGGGTGCTACCTGATAAGATTGAGGTTTTGCTTTTTTGTTTTCAAGTGTAACTCGTATTCCCGAAAAGACATGCCCAAGGAAAATGAGGGTTAGAAGGGCCTCTGCAATGCGTACCAGAGGTTTCAAGTTAGTGAGGGAAAGTACATAGTTATTAAACATTTCCGGTCCGCCAAAGAGCATAAGATTCCCTGCCAGATGAGCTATCAAAAAAAAAGCCAGCAAAAGACCGGTGACAGCCATAAGGATTTTTTTTCCAATGGAAGATTGAAAAAACTGAAGGAGCCAAGTCATGTGAGTTTAAGTTGTTTTGTTATTTTGTAATCATTATGCCAAGGGTTACCCCTGCCACAGCAACTACGAAACTGGAGGCAAGATAAAAGAATCCCATTTTCAGGTCACCCCCTTTTAAAAATTGATAGGTTTCAAGTCCAAATGCTGAAAAGGTGGTAAAACCGCCCAACACCCCAACTACTGCAAATTCGCCTATGGGCAGAGTGGTTTTATTCTCAACGCCTAAGCTAATCCAGATTCCCAGAAGAAGGCAGCCCATAAAATTAACAGTGAAGGTTCCAAGTGGGAATCCAAATCGGGTGAACTGTGCCAGCCAGGCGGAAGTGATAAAACGCAGTGATGCACCGATAAATCCACCTGCACCTACCATAAGGATTTCTTTCATTTTACCCTTTAGAAGGGTATATCGTCATCGGAAAACGGTGCCGGCGCAGGAACTCCTGTGGGTTGTTCAGACGGCGTTGGGGGAGGTGGTGGAAAACTTTCATCCATTCCCATAGGCGGTGCCATAATTTCCTGACCGTACTCCTGAATTGCCATCTGTGAAATTTTATCCCTAAGTACACGGTCTGCCAATACGGTGTCATAATATTCACCATCCTGACCTTTCTGACTGGGCATGGACACAAATAATCCGTTGATACCCTCCACCAGACGAAATCCCTTGATGATGAATCCTTCTTCTGTGGTTAAATCAAAAAAGGCACGGACTTTTCCCCAGCTGCCTTTATTCATTCTTTCAATTTTCAATGATATTACCCCTTTCTTTTAGGGGTGAAATTTAGGTGGAAATCCTGATGTGGGACAAAGGAGGAATTTTTGAATTATGAATGATAAATTGTGAAT
>JASLLI010000080.1 GCA_030747125.1 Fidelibacterota bacterium
GTTTTGTATACCCATAAAAGTTAATGGGCTTCAGGGGATGATTTTCATCCACAGGAATATATTCCGGTTCACCGTAAACGGCAGCTGTAGAAGAAAAAATTATAGACGGAGTTCCGGATTCTACCATCTGGTTCAAAATGTTAATGGAGCCTGAAATGTTTACAGTAGCATATTTCTGAGGTTCTTCCATAGACTCACCTGCTGCCTTTAATGCAGCGAAATGAAACACTGCCCGGTATGGTTGATTAAAGCACTTTTTTAAATCTGTGTTATTAAGAATGTCTCCCTGAATAAAAGTTGCTCTGTCATCAATATTTTCTTTACATCCACTGGACAGATTATCAAAAACCACTACAGGAGTACCCTGGTCACAGAGTTCTAACACGATATGTGAGCCAATATAACCGGCACCACCGATGACAAGAACAGGGAGAGTATTACTATCTTTATTTCCCATTTTCACTCTTATACTGTTTCAGCCATGCAACAAATTTAGGGATTCCCTCCTCAATACAGGTTTTGGGTACATAGCCTAATAATTTTTCCGATTTTTCAATGTCAGCATAGGACTCTAATACATCTCCCGGTTGTAAGGGCATAAGGTTCACATTTGCTTTTGTATCTATGGAAGTTTCCAATATGGAAATCATATCCATCAAATTTTCTGATTTATTATTCCCCAAATTAAAAATTTCATTTTCAAAGTTTCTTTCAATGGCAGCAACCGTTCCTTTAATTATATCATCTATATAGGTAAAATCTCTTTTCATTTTACCTTGATTGTAAACAGGTATGGGATCCCCTGATAAAATAAGCTCGGCAAATTTGTACAATGCCATATCCGGTCTTCCCCATGGACCATAAACCGTAAAATACCTCAAACCCGTTGTAGGGATACCATATAGATTTGAATAGGCATAAGCCATGAGTTCATTGGATTTTTTAGTGGCTCCATAGAGGGCAAGGGGTTTTTCTGTTTTATCTTCAGGATGTGAGGGATAGGTCTCATTCCCACCATATACAGAGGAACTTGATGCGTAGATCAATCCCTTAATTTCAAATTTCCTGCAGCATTCCAATATATTGAGAAATCCGGTAATATTTGAATCCAAATAAACATAGGGGTTTTCAATGCTGTATCTTACCCCTGCCTGTGCTGCAAGGTTTACTATACGCTCAGGTTGAAATTTTGAGACTATTGATTCCAGTTTTTCTTTATCAGCAATATCTAATTTAGAAAACTCAAAGTTAGAAAATTGCTGTAAATGATTAAGACGAGCTGTTTTTAACTGTGGGTCATAATAGGAGTTTAAATTATCAATCCCAAATATGTCATTGCCATTTTCAAGAAGGGATTTACATAGATGAAAACCTATAAATCCTGCAGCCCCGGTTATAAGAATTTTCATGAAATTTTCTTACCGGATGTATCTACTTTCCCTACAATCCTGCCCGGATTGCCAATAATAAGACTAAACGCCGGTACATCTTTTGTAACAACTGTTCCAGCCCCAATCATAGCGTATTCACCTATGGTGATTCCGCAGATTATGGTGGCATTTGCACCTATGGAGACAGACTTACCCACTTTAGTTTTTTGGTAATAATTACTCCCCCGCTGAGGAAATTCAGAACGTGGAAGCAGAATATTCGTAAAGACCATGGAAGGACCACAAAACACAAAATCATCCAGTTCAACCCCTTCATAAATGGATACATTATTTTGGATTTTACAGTTATTCCCAATTTTTACATTATTCCCAATATTTACATTTTGCCCAAGGGAGCAATTCTCTCCTATAACTGCACCAGATTGAATGTGAGAAAAATGCCAAATCTTTGTTCCCTTTCCCACAGAAACATTTTCATCAATGAATGATGATGAATGAACAAAAATATCTTTATCCATGTCAGGCTGCTACCACATTAGAAGCAGATCGGTCTAATCTGCCCCTGGTATCTACAATTATTTGCGAATGTGCTACCAATAATTTATAGTCATAGGCATCATGGTCTGTCGCCAGCAGCACCAAATCATAGTCAGAAATCGTGTCCAGACTTACTGAGGATTTTTCAAATGAATATTTTCGCGTTGGAGTTAATTTAGGAATATAAAAATCATGATAATCTACTCGAGCACCTAAATTCGTCAATTTATTCAAAAGATCCAGGGATGGTGACTCCCTCATATCATCCACATTTTTTTTATAGGCCAAACCCAATATTAAGATTTTCGATGTTGCCATGGGTTTATCACTTTTAGCCAACGCATTTACTGCTTTGGATATGACCCAGTTTGGAATATTGGTATTCACCTCTCCTGCCAATTCAATAAATTTCGTATCTACTCCTAATTGTTTTGCCTTCCAGGTCAAATAGAATGGATCAATGGGAATGCAATGTCCGCCCAATCCTGGACCGGGGAAATAGGGGGTAAATCCAAATGGTTTAGTGGAGGCTGCTTTAATCACTTCAAAAATATCAATCTCCATTTTGTCCGCTGCAATTTTGAGTTCATTGACTAATCCGATATTCACTGCTCTATGGATGTTTTCTAACAATTTAGTCATTTCTGCAACTTTAGGAGAGCTTACAGGCACGGTTTTATCCACGATCTCCTTGTACAAGGCATTTGTCACTGCAAGACAGTTTGCTGTGACGCCGCTCACCACTTTGGGAATAGTCTGAGTAGAAAAATCAGAGCTTCCAGGGTTTTCCCGCTCTGGTGAGTACCCGATAAAGAAGTCATCTCCGATTTTCAATCCTGCCTGGATTGCAACGGGAAGTAATTCTTCCTCTGTCGTTCCTGGATAAGTAGTACTTTCTAATACCATCAATTGCCCTTGTCTCAAATAGGGAGTCACGGACTTTAAAGTACTAAAAATATATTGCAAGTCAGGCACATTATCATCCGCTAAAGGGGTAGGAACACAAATAAGAAAACAATCAACTTCTTCTATTCTCTTCCAATCAGAAGTGGCTTCAAATCCTTTAGTTAAAGAGTCCTGAATTGAGATATTCGAAATATGTTTTATATACGATTCACCAGCATTTAGGGATTTACATTTTTTTTCATCAATATCGAATCCAATTACCTTAAACCTTTCTTCTGAAAAACGGATTACCAAAGGCAGCCCCACATATCCCAGCCCTATTATTCCAATGGTTGCGGAACCATCCTGGATTTTTTGAATAAGATTCTGGTTATACAACGGAAAGAATAGATTCTTGTACTGCTGAACAGACGGTTATAATTTCTTGTTCAGTTAAATAGGGATGCATGGGCAGGCTGAGAATACGAGTTGATATATCCTCAGAAACAGGGAAGTCACCTTGTTTGTAACCTAAGTAAGCAAATGCTTCTTGTAAATGTAAGGGTGTTTTATAATATACAGCAGTTGGGACATTTTTTAACTGTAATGCTTTTTGAATTTCTGTGCGGACAATAGAGTTTTCTGCTAATACAGAATATTGTGCCCAGGCTGACAAGTATCCATCGGGAATTAACTGAGGGGTTACACAATTTTCTAAATATTGGTTATACAGTCGGGCTATCTTCTGTCTTTGATTAAATTCATTTGAAAATATTTTTAGTTTTTCCAGAAGAATTCCTGCCTGGAGTGTATCAAGTCTTCCATTTAACCCAAGCCTGGTATTTTCATATTTATCTTTCCCCTGCCCATGAACACGAATGGACAGAAGTTTATCCTTTATACCTTCGTCATCAGTAAAAATAGCCCCGCCATCCCCGTAACAACCCAAAGGTTTGGCGGGAAAAAAGGAAGTAGCTCTCAAATGTCCAAATGACCCTGCCTTTCTTCCTCTGTATTCAGCACCAAAACTCTGGGCAGCGTCTTCAATAATGATTAAGTCATGCTTTGTACCGATGGTCTCGATTTGTTCATAGTCTGCTGGTAATCCAAAAATATCAACCCCCAGTATTGCTCTTGGTTCACCCTTGATTCCATCAGAGGATATTGCTTGCTCTAATTTTTCAGGGTCAATGTTAAAGGTAAAGGAATTTACATCAACAAATACAGGTGTAGCACCAGTTAATGAAATCACTTCTGCAGTGGCAATAAAGGTGAATGGAGATGTATAAACCAAATCACCCGGCCCGATATCATACGCCATTAATGCCATGTAAAGTGCATCTGTTCCGGAGGAGCAAGAAACACAGTAATTACTGTTTGTGAAGAGTGCTAACTGTGCTTCTAATTCTGTTACTTCAGGCCCCATAATGTATTGACCGTGATCAAAAATCTGGTCTATGGCCTTTTGAATATTTTCTCGAATAAGGGATTGTTGATATTTTAAATCAATAAATTCCATGAAGTGTGTAGAATCTAATTTTTATTGGGAATTGTTATTGGCCTAATAACAGGTAAATGGTAGCAAATGAAGTTACAATTGAAGCCAAACTACTAGCATACTCTGTTAAATTAAATGGCTCAGATTCAATTTTCTCCTGAACATAAATAGTTGCACCTTCTTGAATTTTCACGCGGGTAAATCTCTTTTTTATTTCCACATCTCCATTTGCAAAAACTACCATTATCTGTTTTTTGTCCGCATGATGGGTAAACCCTCCTGCCTCATTGATGTATTCATATAGGGATTTTTTTTGATCAAATTGCACAAGTCCTGGTTTATATACTTCTCCCATCACTTTTACCACACCGGGATGCAATGGTACAACCAGACTATCACCATCCATGACCAATATATTATTATTCTGACTAACCACAAGTTCTTCATTTCTGTAGAGTTTTACCCCATCTTGAAAGGCATTGGAAGTAAATCCGTTTGCACGGTGTAAAATATCATGTAATGTCTCCCCTTTTTTCTGTATAGTATAAACACCGGGTACATTCACTTCTCCTTTCAACCACACTTTTTTGGGAGGTAAGAAATTTGGGTTTTGTTTAATGAGCACAATATCCCAGTTCTGTAAATTTTTATTTTCTTCCTTATCTCCCTGAATAAGCTGATTTAAATCAAAGGGAATAATTTCAGGGAATTCATTATGAATATTGCTGCGGATTATTTCCCCTCTTTCTAAATAAATGGTTTTCAGGTAAGTTGTATCATTTAGCCCTCCTGAAAGATCAATTAATTCTTTCAAGGTCATCCCCTCAGAAGTATTGTAAGAATATTTTCCGGGAGATTTAATCTGACCATAAATATAAACCTCATGAAGACTCGGTGCCATTTCATGAATAAACACCTTATCACCATCTTGCAGGGAATAGAGAGGATTCTTATTATAATTTATATAGATAGTTTTATCTATTGAAGATTCGAAATTATCACTATCTTCCCTGACTCTGTATAGTTTAATCTTCTCTTCCATGGCATCAGCCTGAAGCCCTGCTGCAAATTTTACCAGATCTTCCAAAGTCTCATCCGGTAGTACTTCATAAATGCCGTCTCGTCGTACTTTTCCCTCAATCTGAACCGTAGAATAACGAACAGGTATAAAAAGTACATCTCCATCTAATAAACGGACATCATTTTGCGTCTTCCCATCTATCATAAAAGAATAAAAATCAAACCTTGTGACTATTTCTCCATTTCTTATTAATTGCACATCTCTTAATGACCCGGTAACAGGAATACCACCTGCCTGCATTAATCCTGTAAAGATTGAAGAAAAAGAATGAATGGTATGAATCCCGGGGAATGTTACTTCACCTAATATGGTTATGTTAATAGATTTCAATTTCCCTAAGGAAACATCCAGTGTCGCAGCAGGCATTTCTCCTTTTAAACTTGAATATACCTCACCAAACCTGGTTAATAATTTTTCTTTTGCTATTTCCAAGGGAATTCCTGTGATATGAACTTGTCCAATTTTATCAATGTATATTTTTCCGTAGCGATCAATTGTGTGAACCATCCGGAGCTGTGTTTCTCCCCAAATCTCAATGATAAGTTCATCACCTGGA
>JASLLI010000081.1 GCA_030747125.1 Fidelibacterota bacterium
AGGGCACCGGAGGGATTTGAAATCATTACCTCCCGTTTAATCTTGCATCAATTGAGTATGGGTTACCCTATTTCCCCAAAGGAGCATGGTACAGATTTTCTCATGAATCATCGGCATCTCTGGCTGCGCAGTAAGAGACAGCATGCTATTTTGAGGGTGCGTCATGAAATCATAAAGGCGGTACGGGATTTTTTTGATAATAATGATTTTACACTTTGTGATTCTCCTATTTTTACTCCCAACGCTGCAGAAGGAACCTCAACCCTGTTTGGAACGGAGTATTTTGGTGAGACGGCCTATTTGGCACAGACAGGGCAATTATATGGAGAAGCGGCAGCAATGGCAGTTGGCAGACATTATAATTTTGGTCCTACCTTCCGGGCTGAAAAAAGCAAAACCCGCCGGCACCTTACAGAATTCTGGATGGTGGAGCCTGAGATTGCCTATTGTGAATTAGAGGAAGATATGGATTGGGCAGAAAAACTTATTCTCTTCATTATAGAAAGAGTCCTGAAAAATCGAAAACCAGAATTAGAAACACTGGAAAGAGATATGTCTGTACTTGAGCATATTAAGGCTCCTTTCCCGAGGGTGAGTTATACGGAATGTGTGGACATATTAAACAAAGGGGGAATTGAATTTCAATGGGGAGATGATTTTGGTTCTCCTGAAGAGACTTTCATTGCAGAACAGTTTAATCAGCCCGTGATGGTGCATCGCTTCCCTGCAGCCATTAAGGCATTTTACATGAAACGGGATCCTGAAAATGAAAAAGTGGTTTTGGGTATGGATGTATTAGCGCCCGAGGGTTATGGTGAAATTGTAGGTGGATCCGAAAGAGAAACAGAGATTTCTCTCCTTGAAGACAGAATTAAAGAGGAAAACCTTAATCAGGCTGATTATGAATGGTTCCTGGATTTGCGGCGGTATGGCTCTGTTCCTCACGCTGGTTTTGGAATGGGCATTGAACGGGTCGTTGCCTGGATTTGTAAACTTCCCCATGTTCGCGAAACTATCCCTTTTGCCAGAACTATGGGACGACTGCATCCCTGATATATGCAGATTGCACTATGCCAGATTAATCCCATCGTTGGCGCATTGCAGTCTAATGCTGATAAAATCATTGGTATCATTGAAAAGTATTCTGCTCAATGCGATCTTCTCATTTTCCCTGAATTAGTTCTCACAGGTTACCCCCCTCAGGATTTATTAGCAGATTCCCAATTCATTGCACATACAGAGGCTACCCTAAAGAGGATAGCTTCCATAACTTCTACAGCTGTTATTGTCGGCACGGTTCGCAGGGAAGGCGCAGTAATCTTCAACTCTGCTGCTTTAATGCAAAATGGCATGGTGGTAACTTATCGTGATAAAACCCATTTGCCCACTTATGATGTATTTGATGAAATGCGCTATTTTACTCCATCAAAAGAGAGGATGCCTGTGAGCCTGCAATATGGAAAAGAGCAGGTAAATCTTGGTATCCAAATTTGTGAAGATTTATGGGATGAAACCTACGACTGTAAAGTGAGCAAGGAATTAACAGAAAATGGCGCTAATATTATTATTAATATTTCTGCTTCACCATTTCATGTAAATAGATTGTCTGAACGCCTTGGTATTATAAGTGATAAAGCGAAACAGTTAAAGTGTAACTTTATATATTGTAACTTAGTTGGTGCTCAGGATGAACTTATTTTTGACGGACAGTCCTGCATGGTAAATACAGCAGGTGAAGTATCAGCTCTTTTGCCGGCATTTGAAGAATCTGTTCAAATCATTGACACTGAAACTACCTCAACCATTTCCGTTTTCGAAAAAGATGAAGAAGAACAGATTTATTCTGCGCTTACGCTGGGTGTTTCAGATTATTTTCACAAAACCACCCATCGGCAGGCAGTGGTAGGTCTTAGTGGAGGAATAGACTCAGCGCTTACAGCAGCCATAGCCGCCAATGCTTTAGGAGGTGAGAATGTATTAGGTATTTCTATGCCTTCCCAGTTTTCTTCAGAGCATAGTAAATCAGATGCACAGGAACTGGCTAAAAATTTGGGGATTGAGTATGAATCTATTTCCATAAAAGACATCAATGATAGGTTTTTATCTGAATTGCAGCCAATTTTTCAAAGCACAGAACCAGGGTTAGCAGAGGAGAATCTCCAGGCACGCATCAGAGGGAACCTCCTCATGGCAGTTGCCAATAAAAGAAATGCACTCCTCTTAAATACAGGTAATAAAACGGAAACTGCCTTAGGATATTGTACCATGTACGGAGACATGGCAGGAGCTTTGGCAGTTATTAGTGATTTGAATAAATCTCAGGTGTATGCAGTAAGCAGATGGATAAACACTCATGCCGGTAAAACGATAATTCCTTCAGGCACTCTCACTAAACCTCCTTCTGCTGAGTTAAAACCAGACCAGGTGGACCCATTTGATTATGAGATCGTAAGTCCTTTGGTTGATATTCTCATCACTGAGCAGAAAACCACAGAAGAACTCTGTGAAATGGGGTATGAAGCTTCATTAGTGGAAGAGTTGAAACAAAAAATCAGAATTGCTGAATTTAAACGCCGGCAAGCTCCCCCGGGACTGCGTGTATCCTCAAAGGCATTTGGCATGGGGCGGAGGTATCCCATTGTGAATCAGTATAAACCGAATATGAGTCTTGAATAGATAGATATCAAATTCAACTGTCCCATCCCATTGAAACAATTTCTTAAACGACACCCCGTTTATAAATTCCTTCCCTTGCTCATCGGGGGTATATTGATTTACCAATTCGTTCAGATTCCTCTTTCTAAAACCTCCCCTTATTCCCCTCCTTTCGTAAGGAGGGGAAATCCGGTAATTGCCGGATTGGGGTGGTTAAAAAGATAAAATAAATTTTCCCCGGAATAAAAAGGATAATAATATTTTTCCCATATATTTTTCATTATCAAAATTTCTTAACAGACACCCCGTTTATAAATTTCTTCCCATACTCATCGGGGGAATATTGCTTTCCCAATTCTATCAGATTCCTGTAATTATTAGCACGGTCCTTCTCGTTTGTTCACTCCTTACCCATTTTTCCCGTTTTTACCAATTTACTATGCCAATACTGGTTTTTACCCTGCCAATTTTGACATTGTCATTACAACATGACCTCCCTGAATTTAAGGTGGAGACTAATCCAAATCTACTCATGGGCACCGTTGAAAAAATCAAATCCAAACCGGATGGAAGTACTCAGATTACCCTCAACACAGGTGTATGGAAATTCTTGTTGTATAAAGATTCTCTTCATTGTCTGCCGGGGGACACCCTTGTAATACATGGAATGATCAATATTCCAAAATCTCTTCGAAACAGGGGAGGCTTCGATTGGAAAGCATATTTACATTCCGTAGGTATTCAGGGAGTAATGTATAAAGATGCCCGTCTCATTGAACACCGGCAGGGAGAGTGGAGTGTACCAAGATTCTTCTATCAGATTCGACACCATATCAAGACAGCTCTCATTACTCAGGTTGGCGAGCCTTATGGCAGTTTAGCAGCCGGGCTCCTTTTAGGGGAAAAATCCGGTATCAAACCTGAAATGAAAGAAAAATTCCGGCGGCTGGGAATTATCCATATCTTAGCCGTTTCAGGGCTTCATGTGGGCTTTGTTCTCATGGTATTCACCATCATTTCAAAAATATTCGTATTACCTCCTCCGTACCGATTTCTGTTTACAGCTTCAGGCTTACTATTTTATCTGGGGATTACAGGCGGTTCCGTTTCTGTGATGAGGGCTGTGACAATGGCTATTCTTTACGAATATGGAAAGTATCGGCAAAAGGAGATATCCCCCTGGAATATCGTTGGGTTTACGGGGTTTTTATTTTTGCTCATAAACCCGCTGCAACTGTTCAGCCTAAGTTTCCAGTTATCTTTTGGTGCAGTGGCAGGCATTTTATTTCTCCTCCATCAATACACAGGATTATATGAACGATGGAGCAGATTAAATCAATGGAGGCAGTATAAACTTTTTCGTATTGTTGCAGACGGAATCATTGTTTCCATGGGGGCACAATTGGGAACATTTCTTCCCATAGCTTATGTTTTTGGGGAAATTCCTGTTTGGGCATTTGCAGCTAATATTTTGGTAATTCCATTAGCCGGGTTTGTGGTGATAACCGGAATAATTTCTGCCTTTATTAATCCCATTTCTCCATTTGTATCTGAAATTTATGCACAGACTGTCTGGGGTGAACTTTTTATTATGGACAGACTTACCGCCCATTTACAGAGTCTGCCCTACCCTCAAATTTCTGTAACTGCCCTTACTCTCTTTTGGTTGGTATTCATATTTTTGATTCTCATCATTATCGGTACCGTTGGGATTCCCCGGTATAAGAAAAGGCTTCTTATAAGTTTTCTATGTTTAACTAATGTATTGGTATGGAGAGAATCTCTTCAGAAAGAAAACTTTTCCGTCACCTTCATAGATGTGGGGCAGGGCGATGCCTGTCTCATACGGGATAACCACCATAATATTCTCATTGATGCAGGGAATGCCGGCTTTGGCAGGGACTACGGTAAAACGGTTATTCTTCCTCTGTTAAAGCATGAGGGAATTACAGAGGTGGATTTGGCCATTATGACCCATCCTCACGCAGACCATATTGGCGGGTTTGAATCAGTTATGAAAAATAAGTACATTAAAGAAATATGGGATACACCTAACCACTTTCAATCGGGTATCTATAACAGAATTAAAGCCAATGCAGAAACCTCAGTTACGCACTATCATCACCCTCAGCCGGGAGACAGTTATCGCCTCGGTGATATGGTAATTACTATGCTCTATCCTGATTCAACTATTGCAAGAATGATGCATAATGTGAATAATGCCTCCATCGTTATTCGCCTGGATTATAAAGATCATTCCTTCCTGTTTATGGGAGATGCGGAAATCCATGCAGAGCGTCTCATCGTTGCTATGGGTCAGCATTTAGATGCTGATGTTGTGAAGATAGGGCACCATGGTTCGGCTACCAGTTCCATTCAATCCTTTGTGGGGGCGGTATCAGCAGAAGTGGCAGTCGTATCAGCAGGAGAAAATAACCGCTATGGACATCCCTCAGAAAAAATTATTCATCGCTGGGAGGATGCAGGGACACAGGTGTACCGAACTGATCAGAATGGAGCAGTTACTTTGAATGTCATAGATGGCAAATTAAATGTAGTACCTGTTTTGAAATAATTGTTTCGTTCCTCCCTTTTCATGTTCTAATTTTTTCCATGAGCAATTTAGTATTACATATAAACTGCCCGGATCAGAGGGGAATCATTGCCCGTTTTACCGGAGTGCTTTATGAACACGGAGCAAATGTTCTTGATTTGGAACAGCATGTAGAACCGGATGAAAAGCTCTTTTTCATGCGCATACATGCAGATCTTGGAAATCTTAGTATCTCTATTGATGCCCTGAGGGAAATTCTCAACGCATTGGTGAAGAAGATGGACGCAGATATTCAATTTCACTTTCCGGAATATTTACTCAACACAGCCATCTTTGTCACGAAAGAATCTGCCCCGTTATATGATTTACTCATCAAACATCAATCCGGTGAACTGCAATGCAATATTCCCTGTATTATTAGTAATCACTCTCATCTAAAAAATATTGCAGCACAATTCGGAATTGAGTACTTTCATATCCCTGTAACACAAAAATCTAAAAACGAGCAGGAGGAAGTAATCAGAAAACTCCTTAAAGATAAAAATATTGATCTGTTGGTTTTAGCTCGCTATATGCAGATACTTAGTAATGAGTTTGTTGATGCATACTCAGGGAGAATTATCAACATCCACCATGG
>JASLLI010000082.1 GCA_030747125.1 Fidelibacterota bacterium
TGAAATCAACACCTTATTTGCCGATGTTGGTAGACCATCACCCCGTGGGGAGAAGGGGCTGTAGAATTTAATTTCTAATATTTTATTTTCTCTACCCCAAGAGAGGATTAAGGTGAGGGAAATACTGGGTTTGAATATCTATATTTCCAATTCATCCTGAACCATTTGGGATAGGTTGAAGTATTCTTTACAGGAAAAAATGAAGGAATTATGGGTATAATCACCCGCTTCATTTATTGAGTATTGTTTTTCATATTCAGATTTATTTTCCAGAATATTTTTCAATGCTTCAATAAAGAGATCAACATCTTCTCGTGTATTATAAATTCCGAAACTAACACGAACCATCCCCATCCAGGGCTCTGTATGCCAGTTCATGATTTCTTTGGCTCGTGCTTCATAAATCTGCAGCCTGTGGGTAAGCTCCAGCATTTTCTCAACATAGGGATGGGCACAAAAACATTCATTTCGAACTGCAATATTAAAATAGTCATTCAATATTGCTGCAACTAAGCCATGATTCAATTCCTTTATGTTAAAGGAAACAGTCCCTGCACGAGGGCAGGTATCCATACAAGTTTCACCGTAGATTACAATCTGAGGAAGTTTCAGCATTTCATCCAGACAATAATGGGTCAACTCCATGTCCTCTTCTAACACCTTTTCCATTCCTATCAGGTCTAAAACATGGATAGCAGTACCAAGCGTAATTGCGCCTAAAATATTTGGAGTACCCGCTTCCTCTCTTTCTGGAAATTCATTAGATACATAGTACTTTTCAGGGAAAACCCTTTCCACCATACCACCGCCAACTTCTTCCGGTTCGATTTTAGCCATGAGGTCTTTTCTGGCAATGACTACACCAGGTGATCCTGGTGCATAGGTTTTATGTCCTGAGAAGATAAGTGCATCCACATCCATGCCAGGGTCTTCATGTCCACTCATTTTTATGGGTACATGGGCGGCTAACTGGGCAGCATCAACTACGATGTATGCACCATAATGATGGGTTAATTTTGCCACCTCATTGATGGGATTAATGATTCCCGTTACATTGCTGATACCTGTTACAGAGACATAATTCACCCGACCCTCGTATTCTCTGAGATAATGTTCCAACAAGTCTAAGTCTATGCAGCCCATTTTAGATTCATGGGTATCTACAGGAATATGAATGACATGACCGCCATGCTTTCGATGTGGCAGATCATTGGAGTGATGCTCCATAATGGAAACTAATACCACATCTTTTTTAGGTTGCAGATGATTAAAGGCTCTTGCGATGCGGTTCATCCCTGCAGTAGTTCCACTGCCGGTAAAGAAACAAGTATAATGCTCTTGGTCTGCCTGGACAAAGTCTAAAATTTTGTCATGAACCCAGGCATAGGTTTTAGTGGCAATTTTTGCTCCAAAGTGCATGAGAGAATGGGTATTGGCATAATGCTGAAGAAAAGACTCTCCCGTTCTGTAAGCCAAGCCCATCATTAAAGTTGAAGCCGTTGAATCGAGATAAATCCTTCGCGTTTTCTCTCCATTAGCAATAGTATATTGCGTATCCAATCCAATGAAGTCCTTCTGGACTTTTGTCAGTAAGGACGCGCCGGTTTCAGACCGAATTTCTTTAAGTAATGTATCATTTTCCATAGTGGTAAAATTAACAGGATTTCTCCTTATAAAGAAATCATTGAAGGGTTTTGGAATTTATCAAATATACAGCGATGATAGAAAGTGCTCCTCCGGAAATAACAAAAATATCCAGGGGTTCATGGAGAAAAACCATACTGGTAAGGAGAGCAGATACGGGGACTGTAAAAATAAATACGGAAGTTTTTTCAGGTCCCAGAGTTTTTGTTGAGTAGATAAAAACTGAAGTTCCAAAGCTCATAGCACCTACAGACACCATGAAAAGGTTGCCCCAGAAAATGAGGTCTGTAATAAAGAGGGAGGTGAATGAATGAAAGTTTACAAAGGGAATGAGATAAAATGTAGAAAACAAATACATCCAGAAAATAAAGGTGAAGGATGAAACTCCCGTTTGTTTTTTTGATACAAAGACAGTGATGACTGCGTAGAAAAGTGACCCTGCCAGAAAATAAATATTTCCGGAAGCTACTAACAAGTGACTGTCAATTGCCCAAATTTTTAGAATAATTAAACCGCCGGAAAAGCCCAATAATAAACCCAACAGTTCCCTATGGTTAATCTTTCTTCTGCTGATGAGTACAGTAAGTCCAAAGGTAAAAATAGGATTAAGGGTTGTGACCAATACTCCACCAGCACCTGCAAATCCGGTATGGGTTGCCTTGAAGAATAGCCAGTTATATCCGCTGAACATGAGTGCTGCAATAGCAGTGTTTTTACCCATTTCACGATTAATGGTTAAGGGTATTTTCCTATATAACATTATGGGAACCATTGCAGAAGTAGCAAACAGAAATCTCAAAAAAATGATATTTGACCTATCCCCAAAATTTCCTAGAACTTTAGCATTGGTCCAGGAAATCCCCCATGCAATCATTGCCAGAATGAGAATGGCATAATTAGTGGATTTATTTATGACAGACTGGCAAAAATCTATTGTGCATTAATTTCTGCATCTAAAAGTTGATTTATACGGTTGGTAGTGGTATAATCTGATTTCCAACCCTGCCAGTAACAGGGAAGCAGTCCAATACCGGTGGAGGATATAAAAGCTTCATCCATATCTTTTAATGTGTCACGATAAATATGCGTTTCCTCAATCTTCAATTGAATGGATGCTGCAATTTTTATAATGGTATCCCGCATGACACCAGGGAGAACCCCCAGATCAGTATGGGGAGTAAAGAGCGTGTCACCCTTTATGAAAAATATATTTCGGATGGCACATTCTGTTATGAGATTCTTCTGATTGTAAAATACCGGTTCAAAGGCTCCCTCTTTTTCTGCATCATGTTTTGCCAGCATATTCCCCAAATAATTCAGAGATTTAATGGCAGGATTAAATCTGATGATAGGATATTTTGACTCCGAATAAAATACCACTTTGACAGGTGGTTGTGGTTTTGAAGAGAGAGGTCTAATAGAAACATAAATACCGGGCGGGCCTGCAAAGTTCCAGGGTGCTCCTTCTAAAATACCTCTGGTTACCATTAACCGAAGTAACCCCTCTTTCAATAAATTCTTATCAATGGTAGTGAGGAGTATGTCTTCAATTTCCTCACTAGATAGGGGAAGGTTGATTCTTATATTTTCTAATCCCTTTTGAAGCCTCTGCACATGGTTTTCTAATTTAAAGATGGTTTCTCCATGAAAACGGATTGTTTCAAATAATCCGTCACCTAAGAGAAATCCTGCATCATTAATAGAAACAAGGGATTCAGAGGACTCTAGCCATTGCCCGTTAATGTAATTAATATTGTTATCCATTATGATATCACTTTTTGTGGAAATCCCTTCGATAGATTTTCTGATATTGGATGGGTAAAGGGGGTGAGAAATCCTGATTTACCCTGAGCTTCACGCCATTCTTCCAAAGGATCAGAATCCCAAACTATTCCCCCGCCTACCGGATATATGCCTATCCCATTTTCTACAGTCATGGTTCGGATGGCAATATTAAAATCCATATCACCATTTGAACTTATGCTGCCAATTGCACCAGTGTAAATCCTTCTATTATACTTTTCCAGAGAGTCTATGATTTCCATGGACCGTTCCTTTGGTGCTCCCGTTATAGAACCGCCGGGGAAAAGCGCAGTAAATATATTTGTCTCATTCATGGTCTCCCTCAGTGACCCATATACCCGAGACTCCATTTGATGCACGCTGTCAAAAGATTTTATATGGTAAAGATTGTCAACACTAACAGAACCGTAATTGGTAATCTTTCCCAAATCATTACGGAGCAAATCCACAATCATAAGATGTTCTGCCTTGTCCTTAGTACTGTACTTTAAATCTTCGTAAAGTTTCGCATCCATCATTTCATTTTCAGATCTGGGGCGTGTACCCTTCATAGGAAAGGACTCTATCAGTCCGTGATGTGTTCTAAAAAACCTTTCGGGGCTGAAACTGAGAACCTGCGTTGTTCCAGTATTCAAATACATGCCGTAATGTGGTTGATTAAACTCTCTGATATGGAGGAAAGTCTTGAAGGGGTCCTCAGGTAAGCGGTATGACTTAGGCTGGGTGAAATTGATCTGGTAGGATTGTCCTTCCTCAAGGTAATGTTTTATTTTATTTATGGAATTTTTATAAGATGAAGGTGTGGGGATATCAGCTAAATGTGAGAGAATCGGAGTTTTTGATGACTGCAAATTTTTACTTTGTCTATAGGGGATTGCCCGGGAAGGCTTTGCAAACCAAGCCAATGGTTGTGTTGTATTCACAGGCTTGAAGTTTAAATGAGGGAATAAGAAATTTTTCAAATCATAAGGAAGAAATCCTACTGCAGCCAGACTATCACTTCCCGCTTTCCATACATCAAATTTTTCCTGTAATGGATTTAAAAGATCTTCTTCAAATCCTTTTTGAATATCTTCAGTACTAAGTGAATATATTTCCTCAAAACCCCAGATTGCCCAGGCTTGAGAGAGCGGATCCCAATGGTCAATAAGTGCATCAGGCTCTCCGTATTTTTCTATGAGTGTAAATAAATCGTTCATGCTATTTGTCTAAGGGAGACTTATGGGCATCTCCAAAAGTGGTAAAATTAAAAATTCGGGGGGATGGTATGGCATAAGAAAACACCTTTCGCTCATTGAGAAATTTTTGCAGCCCCTTTTCTTTAATGGCTGCCAATGGAAGTTTATAACGCCTGCCTGGTATAAATGTAAGCTGATCAGGAACAGCAGGAGGTGTCCATTCCAAATGCTTTCCAAATAGTGTAAACAGGTTTAGTACCACATCCATATCCCAGTCCGGATTAAATTGAAATTGTCTGCTTTGAATTTTAAGTTTTGAGCTGTTGAGTTTACTGTTTCCTGAAATTGCTCCCAATGAACGCAGAATGGGGTATAGCTGGTCATCAATTCTTTTCTCAAATGAATTACTTTTAACACCTCTGAAAAGCCAATTCCAATCGTAATCTGAAAGGTGAGTTTGCCATTCTTTACAGTTTTTAGGATAATGTTGAAACTTCAACCAGGTGGCATCACTGTGCAGTAATAACTGTTTTGCAATGAGTTCTTTTTTAATGGAAATATTATGCAGCCATAACAGATAAATCACGGTAGAAAACGGGAATTTTTTGTGAAAGTCTCCGGCTGTAATTCCATTCAATATGTTTGGATTACATGAAGATTGAAAGCCGTTGGGAACTTCACCCGAGAGGGATATTATGTGTCCTCCTATGGCTTTGCCCTGTTTGGGGAGAATGTTCAAATCCACCCATACGAGGTTTTTTTTATTATTCATTGCCTGTTTAGAGACCCAGATATTGGTGAGGTCGTAAAATCCTTCCAACTTCCAATTAAAAAAATGGTGGAGAAAAGCTGCGCAGATAAGACCATCATAATCAGCAGAGATTATCATGGGCAGGTTCTTTTCCTGTAGCCATGGGAAGCGGGTAAACAATTCATTCCGCTGAAAAATCATGGGGAAAGATTAAGAGAACCCTGTTAAATTATTGGAAAGAAATTCTAATTAATTATCATCAACCAAAATTAAGGAGATACAATGAAACAGCTATTTACTCTATTTACCGCCCTGTTACTATTGACTTCCACTGGCTATTCCATCGCCGGGTTTGGATTGCATTTAGACCAAGGATTTTTTACTGTGGATGAAAC
>JASLLI010000083.1 GCA_030747125.1 Fidelibacterota bacterium
GTGTGCATGCTGGGTCAACTACTTCCTTGCCGTCTACAACAAACTTATACTCATACTTCCCGGCTGGAAATCTATCTTTTCTCTGCCAATTAAAATGTAAATATTGGGGAGTGAGGGGGTGAGACCTGCGGTTCCAGTTATTAAAATTACCCATGACAAATACTTCCTTTGCCTGCATCGTTTCGTCTATATATTGAAACTTATGATGGTAATTGTATTCCGTTCTGGTCATAAGGGTATATTCACTGTTTCCGATAGAAACTCTTACAGGAGTATATCCAATTATTTGTTGTGAAGGTTTTATCCACAAACTGTCATTGGAAATGAAAAAACTGAATCTGATATCAGGAGAGACTTCTGCCTTATTTTTATTAAGATGGAAATAATTAGAGAGATCAACCCCAGACCAATTATCCTGAATTAGGCGTATGGTGGGGACGATTCCTCTTACCATATTTTGAGCTATGGCAAAACCGCTGATAGAGAAACAGGTGATTAATACAGTGAATATTACTTTTTTCATTTTGTCAATATTATGCCGGATCGAGGCGGTATTTGGATTTTTCCGTCGTATTGAAAGTTTCCATCCCGGGATTGAAGCAAAGTATTCCAACCTTCAACAGAGAATGGAAAATGTGATACTATACTGCTGCTGTTTAAAAAAACTGCTACCTGGCTTTCCCCCTTTGATATAGTAAATCCAATAGCTGTCACATCCTCTTTAGAGGTAAAAAAATTGAAATCCTTCGGATCAGCTCTGCGGAAAAGGTGATTTTCTTTCCTCAACTTTATGAGGTCTTTGTAGAAAACCACCAATTCGGCATTCAAATTTTTATGCTCCCAGTTCAGCCAATTGGTTTCATTATCCTTTTCATAGGAATTATGATCCATTTTCCCAACATTCGAGTCCGGATTTAGCGTTTCAGCAATCACCTTGCTTCTGCCCCACTCCTGCCCCTGTGCAATCATCACCGGTCCCTGGGAGGTGAGCAGTGCCATCGCTGCAACTTTATGCATGGCAATCTCTACAGGAGTTAAGAGGGCATGAGTATCCTTGTCCTGAATAACTGCATCTTTTGAAAATAGTTCTGTTTCTATTTTAATAAAATCACCCAGTGTATAATCATCGTGAGATTCAAGGTAATTCACCGAGTGGGAAATGTCTACATATTGTCCACCCTCTGAATTTGGAGACCCCATAAACATGCGCTGCAATTTATCAAAGCCATAATCCGGATGCCACCGCCCAAACAGGAATCCTCCATTTCCGTCGGGGTGCCAACCCTTTAAGGCATTTCGGAACTGGTCATTCCAACTTGACCACCCCCGCAGTGAAAAACCTTCAGGATCATATCCTCCACCCCAAGGCTCACAGGTAATGAAAACATGAGGATTCACTTTTAGTGCTTCCTCACGGATTTGTTCAACCGTTTCCCAATCAATTAACTTGCCCAGATCAAAACGAAATCCATCAATGTGATATTCCTCCATCCAAAATAATACGGATTCTATGATCAACTCCCGAATATGAGGATGTTCCGTTGCCAAATCATTTCCACAGCCACTCACAGATGAATAAGTACCCTCTTCATTTTGTCGAAAATATTGCTGTTTATGTATCTGTTTTAACGGATTGAAATTATATTGGGAAACATGGTTGTACACCACATCTAAAATGACAGCAATATTTTCTTTGTGGAGTGCTTTCACTAAAGCTTTCAACTCATGTACTTGTCTCCCTTTTGTTCCATTCCATGCCCCCCTGCTCTGGATCGCATCAGAAGCATATCTACCCTCAGGAGCAAAGAAAAATGCAGGCATATACCCCCAATGATTATAGGCATAAGGGTTCCATGTATTGGTCACAGCCTGCGTGGTATCTCCATAGGGAATTTCAACATTGGAAAATTCAAACAAAGGCAGAAATTCCACAGCATTATACCCCATCTCCTTCAAGTGGACTATCCCGCCTTCCTGATTAAAATCATGGAAACGGTTATAATCCCCTATCACTGTAGATTCTGAACTTTTATGTGCTGTCATATCTTTGATATGTGCTTCATAGATGATTAAATCCCTGGGATGGATAATTACCCCAACATCACCTTCCCAGTCAAACTTGTCATCCAAAATTATGGACTTAGACACAGGTGCAAAATGATGCTGTGAAGCCACGGCAAAAGAATAGGGATCTGGAATAATGGTAAATGGAGGAAACTCCTGAGTATTGGAATTGCGATTATACACCTGATACCCGTAATACTGACCTGCAACCTCCCTGGACAATTTGAGATGGAACCTTTGATTGTCAGACTCCATTTCAACTACTTGACCGGAAGAATCTTCAAACTGGTCAAAGAGTACCAGGTTCACTTTTTCTGCATCAACAGTATTTAGGACAAATTCTATATGGTTGTCAGATGTGAAAGAATATCCTCCTGTTAAATGAGTATCCCACTCTGGCAGGAATGCCCATACATTTGAGATAAACAGGAGACTATGTAGAAAGTTTAATGGGATAGTAATATTATTGCAGAAGGCTGCTGAGTTGGTCTGAGGTGCCTGTCATCATTTTATTGATTTCTTTCTCAACATCAATATTTTTCCTTCCGGAAAAAAGGGTATAGTCCAAAATAAGATAATTGAGACAGGTATCTACAATGGCAGAATTATCGGTACAGATACATTGGTTTTCCCTTGTCATATCTGCACCTCCTAAAATTGCTGATTTTTTATCAACAACCAAAACCATTTGGCGACGCCATATATTACGGAGTTTCTCCTCATCAATATCATAGCTGAAGATATGTTCATCAGCATCTTGCAGCCTTGTGAATGAAAAACAGCTTACATCCAGATTTCTTTTTTTTGCCTGAGAAATCTGCACCCGAAGCTCTGCATATTCCCGAGCCCATAAAGAGATAAAAACCGATTCCCTTGCATTGTCAATCATACTGCGTGCCTGGTCAATCATAGCAGTATAGCCTTTCAGGTTCCAGGTTGATTCCCGTGTAAGAGGTTGATTGAGTTCATCAAGCCCCTCTTTGAGTTCTTTGATGTTATGTTCAAATCTGGAAGCCAGTTTTGTAGTCAACTGATCCGGGGGGATAGGAATATACTGGACAGGTTTTTCTCCTTCCGCATATACAATTCCCCCTAGCTCCAGCTTACGGAGAATATCATATATAGCAGATCTGGGAACACCTGAATATTGAGATACTTCATAACCACTGGCGGGGTGGTGTTTTAAAAGAGTGAGATAGGCTTTGGATTCATTTTGCGTGAACCCAAACTCTGTTAATTTATTCACTAACACAGATTCCAATTTTTCTCCTGGTTATGAAAATAGTTGCTGGATGAGAAGATAGATACCTCCCCAGAAAAACAAAGTAACAAAAAGTATAACAATCCAGATGAATGCAATTCTCCACATTGAGGTGGAGTTGGTAAAATAATCAAGGTACGGAATGAATTTCAAAGGAGAAAAGAAAATTAAAAGGTGCTTATTTTATCAATGAGGTCAACAACACGGTTGGAATATCCCCATTCATTATCATACCAGTTCAGAGTATGAACAAAGTGATCGTTAACCACTTGCGTACATAAGGAATCAAAAATGGATGATTTCGGATTCCCGATGATATCAGAAGATACTATGGGAATTTCTGAATACTCCAAAATGTTTTTCATCTCCCGTTTATTGGCTGCCTCCGATACACATTGGTTTATTTCTTTAACGGTTACCTTAGAATCCAATTTTAGAAATAAATCTACCACTGAACCATCGGGGACAGGAACCCGTGAAGCTATTCCATCTAACTTGCCCTGTAGCTCAGGGAGGACCTTACCAACAGCTTTTGCCGCACCCGTTGAGGTGGGAATAATATTTTCAGCAGCTGCCCTACTGCGACGCCAGTCCTTGTGAGGGACATCTGCCAACCTTTGATCATTGGTATAGGCATGAATCGTATTCATCACCCCGGAATGAATCCCAAATTTCTCATGTAATACCTTTGCCATAGGTGCTAAACAATTAGTGGTGCAGCTTGCATTTGAGATGATTTTATGCTCCGGCTTTAAGCCAGCCTCATTCACACCCAATACCACAGTGTAATCAATTTCATCTTTTGCAGGTACGGTGAGGATAACTCTTTTTGCACCTGCGGGAATATGAGATTGAAGGGTCTCCTTCGTCCTGAATACCCCTGTAGATTCAATGACAATATCAATATCTAATTCACTCCAGGGAAGATCAGATGGATTTTTCTCCTGCAGCATTTTAACTGACTCTGAAGGGGTTTCCAATATGCCATCGTTGGTAAGAGTAACTTTTTCATCAAATCCCCCCATTACAGTGTCATATTTAAGCAGGTAAGCCAAGGCATGATGATCGTAAAGGTCATTGATGGCAATAACTTTGATATTATCCCGTTTATTGAGAATTCTGAAGACTGCTCTGCCGATTCTGCCAAATCCATTGATAGCTACTCTCATTCTGTACCTCCCTCTTTTTCAAGTGAATGGTATAGTTGAATGATGTCCAGTATCCTGCCTGCCTGACTCAAACCATTATCATACCAGGCCAGAATTTTAATTAAATCAGCACCGGTTGTCATCGTAGCCTGACTGTCAAATACAAGGGTATGAGTATTACCAATCACATCACTGGATACAATGGGGTCATGATTTACTTCAATCAAGGCAGGTTTTTTTTCAGCCGCAGATTCAAACAGGGAAATAATATCATCTGAGGTAATTCCCCCATCAATAAGGGCAACAGACAAATCCAGTAAACTCCCTTTTTGAACAGGTACATTGAGAGCAGATGCAGAAATTTTCCCTTTCAAAACGGGCAGGATTTTACCCACCCACCCCAGAGATTCACTATCATTTGGAATTATATTTTCAGCGGCAGAGCGGCTCCGCCTGAAACCTTTACCGGCTACATCCTGCAGAGGTTGATCACTGGTATAAGAATGGATGGAAGTCATATTCGCTGCTTCTATGGAATATTTTTCAAGGAGTATGTGCAAAGCAAGTATGAGGGCATTGGTAGTGGAAGAGCCTGCTGAAATAATGGTATCTGACCTATGAATAGTCATTTCATTCACGCCTACAACTATTACTTTATCTATTTTATCTTGTGGAAGAGATGACATAATCACTCTGTTTGCTCCTCCGTCCAGGTGCTTTTGCAAATCTTCTCTGCTGCGGTATTTATGGGTGGCATCTACCACAAAATCTGTCTGGAAAACCTCCCAGGGGACATCTCCCGGTTCAATAGCTCTAACCATTCGGGTGGACATGTGACCATTCTCCAAATAATTATCATTCAACTTCGTGTTTGAAAAATCAGGGGATTCACTTGCCAGCAGGTAATAGAGTATTTCCGGGTCGGCAACATCACCTATTGCGGTAATATTAAATTGTTTATGATTTGAGGCAAGGCGGTAAATATCTCTGCCAATGCGCCCAAAACCCATGATACCAATGTTTATCATTTTGAGAAATTCAGTTGTTACAGATAAGTAAATTTATAATTAGTAACTATATTTATAGTTACTAATTTATCCGCAATTTTGTGCAAGGATGCAATTTGCAAGAGTGACAATATCCAGTACATTATATACAGAATCGTTATTCAAATCTCCTGCGCAGCCATATTGGATGCCGGGACAGTTATTATTTAAAATACAATTTGCAAGGGTGACAATATCTAATACATTCCACCCTGAATCTCCGTTCAGGTCTCCC
>JASLLI010000084.1 GCA_030747125.1 Fidelibacterota bacterium
GAATCTAATACAATCTCATAGCCCATGGATTCAAATCCACCGCCAAATGGAGTTTCGTCAGCACCCACACAGCCGTTTTCCAGGTTCATCCCTATACTGGTGAAACCGTCAAAGCCCGCATCCAATAGTTTTTCAGCAGGAGATTCAATGGTGGGGATTTTTAGTTGTGTCAGTTTATCTATGGAAATATCAAGATGATTTTTGTCATCCCATCCCTCATAAATAGGTTGACGGATTTCGTAATAGTTTCTGTCATCCTTACCCATGCGAAACAAAAATTCAACCTCGGAAGAATCAGTATCACAATAGGGGCATACAGGATCTCCGGCAGGGTCTCCACCGTGTATGAACATTTCCATTTTTTCGTAAGCGAAATATGAGTTGGCTTTATCTCCAAGAGAAGGGAATGTGTTTTTTATGAGGGCAGCATGTTCACTTTCAATCCCTCCTTCTGCGCTTTCAGGATCATTTGAGTTAAAATCAGGATTTGCTAAGAAAGAGAGAACCAGTGCCTGCTCCTTCATGTCCACATCATTATATTCATCATGTTCTAAAATGATATCCAGATTATCCAGTGAACTTTTATAGTCTGTACTTTCATCAGTATTAATCACTTCTACTGAAAAAACGGGATCCTCTGTGAAAACTCCTAATGTGTCTTTCTGTGCCACTCCCATTTCCTGCCAATCATTTTCCACTAATTCAATTTTGGCAATTTTGATGGTTTGCAGATCTGTGCTTTCCGATTCAAAGCGTATTCTGAAAGTGGGTACATCGTTCCAATCTGGAGTTCCCTCTTCAGAGAATGCCAGCATGGGTATGCGGATTAATTTCCATCCTGTTTTAGTTCCCTCCGCTTCTGTTTCAGCCACTACCATAGATTCAGGGTCATCGGAAGATAATTTAGGAGAGAGAGTAAAAGTGAAATACTCATTTCGTGTATCTAAGGTATTGTTCTTGTCCAAATCCTCTGAGTCAGGATAGCGATAGCCCATTGCCTGCCCGTTTCCTTCTGTACCGTTGGTACGAGAGTAATCACTGGTGTTGCTGCATCCCGTGGTATTATAGCACCAATTATCACCGTTAGGGTCTTTCCGGTTGTTGTTATCATCATAGGGTACATTTAGATTTACCGTTAAGGTATCACCATCAACAACTATGGTATCTAAACTATTTAATACCATATCATATGTGTATTTTATTGTATCTAAACAGAATTCATCCTGATGAGCATAAATTCCATTCAGATCGCTGTCATAGCGGGCAGGATCATAATTACTGCAAAGACATCCACCCCAGCCATCTTCAAAACTGTCTGTACAATTATCTACCCCCATGTCCTCCCCATCGGATAGAATTCCATCACCCATCCCGGGGCCATAGACAGGTTCATCTTCTGTATCCAAAATTGAATTCCCATTCCGATCTTCACTGATATGACCAATATCAAAATGAATTTTGAAGGAGTCATCCGTTACAGATTCTGTGTTTAGCCATACATCCATATATTTGCTTAGGCTTTGATCATGTTCACTCACATAGAGGGGTATCATTAACCCATTCCAAAAGGTAGAATCGCCGGGGTCACCGGAAAAGCGGGTCTCTACGATCATGGTTTTGGTGGTATTGTTATTGGCACGAGTTGAGGTGGACTGCTCAGGCCAAATATTCTTTGTTAATTCATCTTCATAAGGATTATACCATATCATTCTGCTGCGGTTTTGAATGGCAAGGGAAGAATCCAGGGGTGCAGATGCCATCTTCCATTGGCGCATCATAAGAGAAAAGGAAGATGTCCTTTTTGCAGATTCAAAATCATCTATGAAGGCCTGCCCCAATGGATTGGGATTTGGATTAATTTGTGCATAATCACCTTCAATGGAAAAAACAGAGGGTTTGGTGGTTTCAATGAGGGGTAAATAGTCCACTGCTCGGGTAATAAACCCCAGTTCATTTTGATATTTTCCCTTAATATTCCATACAAAATTCCGCATGGGCTCATATCCGATATCAACCTTTTCATCAGCGATGGACTGGTTATAGTAAAACATGCCTCCGGCTAAATAATTCCTCTCGCCAAAGCCATATTTTAAGTGTGAACCTACAAGAAGCTTCTGATCAAAGGAAATAAGTTCGTTTTCTTCATAAGAAACGGAAATTTCAGCAGTGGGATCCAGTGCCTGGGGATTGATAAAATTGATTGTCCCTGAGAAATAATCAATGGTGTAGTCCACATCTTTCTGCAGCACTTCGCCCCCTAAGCGCACCGTTTCGCTGCCTTCCACTATCATAAATCCAAGAGACATGGAAGATGATCTGGTGGAAGTTTTTACTCTTATGATAAATTCATGTTCTTCATTTTTCTTATCCTGATTAGTGTCAAAATACATGGCGGGACCAGTATCCGTTTCATCTGCAAAATCACCATCAGCATCTATGAGTTCATTTTCCAAAATTCCCTGTAGTTGAGGTTCATTCAATCCCCAAAAGGTTGAAGAGCTATCAGGGGCTAAAACCGGATTCCCGCTATGGTCGGTCCTAGGTGTTTCATCGAAAGAAAAGGGAAGATGAGCAGGAATCATCAGTTCACCATACGCCAGATTCAGGAAGCTACCGTAGAGATCAACCTTACCGTCGCCTCCCTCCACTTTCTGGTGGTTTTCATCTTCAGAGTCTAATCCGAAAACCGATAAATAAGACTCTCCCCCGTCTGTATGAGTGCGTTCATCACCACCCCCCAAATCCCGGATGATTTCAATTTCCAATCCGGAAGGATCAATATTAGAGCCACCTAATGAATAAACATTTTTAAACATGAGAGGCCAGGTAGGCGAGTTAGGAGTGGAAGGGTTAATATCCTTTAATAGTTTTAGGGTAATGAGCCCTTCACACACTTCCTGGTAATTTTCAGGATTATCTGCTTTGCAGGCATCGTACACAGATTTAAAATTGGTTCCGTTGATAGTATCTTGTACCGTGCCAAAGGTTTGTGATTCCTGATTGAAAAAAGTGGTAGAGTAGGCAATTGCAATGGCATTCTGCACGGAGTTCAAACGAATGTAACCTAGGAGCCTTTCAATTTCATAGTCCATATTTTCTTCAAGACGAACCCAGGTACCTCCAACAGAATAACTGCTGGAGTCGCCGGGATCTAAATAGGCATTTGCCTGGATAATGTCATTTTCTGCCGTGGTGACTTTTTGAAATACTTCATATTTTCCTATCACATATACAGAGTCATAAATATGATTATTGGTTTCTGTGATAGGATAATAATTTCTTTTAAAGCGGTCATCAATAAAAAAGTACCGGTCGTTTATGAAATTATATTCATTTATATTGGTAGGAGCCCCTGCTTCAGCTCCACCCTCCATAGATTTTTCCGACTTCTTCACCTGTTCACGGGCAATAACCGATTGAATTTCTACCGGACCTAATTGATGGACTGCCTTTAAACCAAAAAGGCTGGAATTAGCACCACCCAGATTTACAGACTCCATCCCCTCCAGTGACAGATTGATATTACCTGCTTCTGCTTTTTGTAAAATGTCATTTTTATGACCACGGTATTCAATAGTAAGGTCATTTTCCCAGGTGAAATCTGCTTCTGAATCCTGCTTAATTTTAACGAAAAAGCGATCCCCAATATTCCCGTCAATACTGAATCTCTGTGTCTGTTCAATCTCCAAATCCCATGACTTACTCTCCCTGATATTTGTAGTCACCAAATCCTTATTTTCAAATACCAATGCCCCATTTACTGAAATATTACCACTGATATTGAGTTCAACATCCGTTTCACCGATTTGGGTATTAATGAGGCTGATACCCTTGCCTCTGCCGCCAGAGCCTGAGGTTTTTTTGGTGAGTTTTTTAATATATCCCTTTTTGAATTCCTCATATTCATTGGCTTTCAGGGCTCGAGGTTTGTACCAATCCACCGTAACTATAGCAGGAATCTGCAGGTCAAAATCTTCCCAGCGATGGTATAGTACAAAGGTTTCGTCAATGAGTCCTGCTTCATCATCTTTTTTAATTTTCCGTAGCTTCTTGGTAGGTTTCAGGAAATGTCCATTCCAGAATGGGTGGGTGGACTTCAGACAGAGGGTTTTATTTTGCGGAGGAAAAGGATTCACCAACTCTGGCAGCATAGGATAGTAGCCACTAAGATTTTCTATGGATGTAAGAATCCTGTCTTCAGATTCTGCACAAAGAATCGAAGTGGAAAATGCAATAATAATTGCAGGAAACCGGAGGACCGATTTCACATATTTACCTGTTGCCCTAATTGACACAATGGTAGCAATTCGGTACTAGGCTTCGTCCTCCAATACTTGAAATGTTTCAGGAAAATGGGACCCAAGCAGTTGAATCATGTTTCTGATTGCTCTGCCTCGATGAGAAATTTGGTTTTTTTCTGTCATAGTCATTTCTGAATAAGTCTTCTCTAACTCCGGTACATAAAATACAGGGTCATAGCCGAATCCACCAACACCTTTTGCCAAGGTGGATATGCTTCCTTCAACGAATCCCTCCGTCGTGAGTTCCCTGTTTTCATCCACAAAAGCAATTACGGTTCTAAATACAGCATTTCGCCTTATATGAGGTACACCCTCCAATGTTTGCAGAAGTTTCTTCACATTGTCTTTATAGGAGCACTTTTCTCCTGCAAAGCGGGCAGAATAGACACCAGGTGCTCCGTTGAGGTATTCAACCTCTAAACCGGTATCGTCTGCCCAAGATGGGAGCCCTGTTTGCCTATGTACTTCCCGTGCTTTAATAAGAGCGTTTTCCTCCAGGGTGCTGCCATCTTCAATTATTTCTCCGATTTGAAGAAAGGAGTCCAATGATAACACTTGAAGAGGATATGCCAGCAGGAGTTGCTGCATTTCTTTGCATTTGTCCTTGTTATGGGTGGCTAATACCAGTTTCATATAGGGGGAAAATTACAGGGTAAAACTTATTTGTTGATTGGAGTTTTTAGGGAATATTTATAAGGTTGATATTGTAAATGGGGTATAAAATTCATTCACGGCTCGAAACTCGCGGGCAAATGGTTTGGGAGCTTCCAGTTGCAACCGAAAGGACCCCCCA
>JASLLI010000085.1 GCA_030747125.1 Fidelibacterota bacterium
TTTAATATGGTCTACCACCTATCTCTACCTCACATACAAACATCTCGGAAAAGAATATGATGTAAAAGAAATCCACAACCTCATCAAAGATGCTGAGAATATTGAATTTGAACTCAACCTACGATTATATGAGCTTTTAGCAGATAAATCCTATCTTGAAACTGCCTACAAACAAGTCCAAGAAAAAGCAGACAACTTAGAACCCGATGTAGCAGCTAAATTCCTCAGCTACCCAATCCCTAAAGCAATTGTAGAAGAGTGGGAGAAAGTTAGGTAGATAAAATCAGGTTAACTAGGATAACAATATCTAGGATATTTAATTCATTGTCTTGATTCAGATCTCCTGCTTCTTGGTAATTTTCTCCAGTTAATATCAGGTTAGCTAAAATCACGATATCAAGAATATTCAATACACCATCGCTGTTCAGGTCACCCAGCATGAAACTCATCAGATAATCAGGGCTATATTTATCGGCACGGGCAATCCAGAAACTACCAGCTGCATTTTCATATGTATATTCCCATTCAACTTCTCCATTCATATTTACCTCAATAATGGTAGATGTATGTGTCTGGGTAATTATAGTATTTCCATTAGGTAGACGAAATGCTCCTCCTTGCAATGGGGTAGCAAAATCTTCAGCCACAATCCATTCGATATTTTCAGGACCGTATGGCATGCCAGTTTCCAAAACATAATTATTATCACCATCTAATGGAGGAATTATTTCGATCACAGCAGAATGAAAAGTTTCTCCTACATAGTGATTATTATTATATAAAATTAAATTTCCTGCTCCAGGATATTGAGGTTTGATCCAATTTACACTGTGTTGCCATCCTAGAACTTTATCTTCAGAAGTCCCTCTTTCATAATTTTGAGGATTCCCCCAACGATAAAGAAAGTCTCCACCTTTGCCGGAATTACCTCCAGTATGACCAGCTGCTTCTTCAGTAGTAGTGCTATGGTCGATGATATAAATCTCATTTTGTGTGCGGGATGAGAGAACAATTTGATCTAAATCAGGGTTATAATCAACCGCATTAACATGCATCCAGTCGCCGTTTGCGCCCTGTGGTCCTCCTGCAGAATTGCCTACATCTCCACAGTTAATGTCAAATAACTCAGGATGTTCAGAAATGACTCCATAGTTTGGCAGTTCAGAGTTATAGTCTTGAATAAGGTGATCCCAAATATGCCACTCCCATACGATTTCTCCTGAATTAGGTTCTAATTCCAATATAGCAGTTGCCCACATTTCATTTAAAGGATTATCAATGACTTCTCTCCCCAAAGCATACGCATCTGAAGCGGATTTATTTTCCCATACCAGAATCAGTACATTTCCATTAGGGAGAGGCTCAACATCATGGTGATGCTGATATTGCTCATCGGAGAAAACAAATTCCCATAGGATTTCTCCTTCCCAATTTTGTTTCTGCACACCACCGCCAACACCGCCTGCTTCCATAGTGGGGAATTCAACTCTAAATGGATAAATAAGGGTACTGTCCGGTAATAGATAGGGCATACTTGCAGGTCCTCGATCATGCGTCCATGAATTTATAATATTTTCTTCATTATCCATAAGATAGGTTGTTGCAGTGGTAATCATGCTACTCATGGGTGTAAAAAGGGTGTATCCTTCAAATGGTGCCCCATTTATTGCAGAGCTCATCATAAAGGTTTGTAACATTACAAGTAAAAGTCTAAATCTAATCATTTTATGCATCCAGAATAAGGTTGGCTAATATTACAATATCCAAGATATTATTTACTCCATCATCATTTAAATCTCCTGGAACAGAGAAACCACCGTCTAAAATGACATTTACCAAAAGTACAATGTCTAAAATATTTAGCATATTATCTTCGTTTAAGTCTCCCTGCAGGAATTCGCCATCGGAGACAAGTTCTATAATGTACACTTTCTCAGGAGCAATTTGAGGGTATATCCTAATTTCAGATATATTTGTATTTAAGGAAGAAATATCTACTTGAAAAGTATTGGTTTCATAACTGATTATTTGAGTTACTCCCTCTAAAAGAATGGCTTCCTCACTATCAAAAATTTCATAAACAAAATCACCAGTATGCCAGCCTTGGTTGTGAATATTCAAAGTAATAGTTTCGTCATTATTTAATATGAGCTCATCACCCGATACTACTGTTTCATCAATAGTAGCTGAAAATGCAACAGGATGAAGATTATCAATTCTCTCCGATCGGTACATGGTTACATCAAACCCGGAGTTATTTACCATTAAATGCCAAACTATCTCATGATCAGGAGTCACCTCTATTGTATTACCGGTGCGGCCAACGGTAATAAGGGTATTACCATTTTCAAGGCGGTCACATTCACCGCGAGATCCGGTAAATAAATGTGCAGGCAGTACATGTTCCCAGACTATTTCAGCTGATTGGTTTTCCTCATTTATTGATACTTCCATGCATCTGGATAATTCCGGGTTTAAATAGCGGTGATTATCAAAAAATAATAAGTTACCATTTTCCAGAACTTGCACAGAATGCTGCTGGGAAAAGCCTAATTCTTCAGGGAAACTGATTTCCGTTAAATAATCATGCACCCCCAGGTTCCAAATGATTTCCTTTGAACTGTAATCAATCTTGGTTATTCGGGATAAATTACGAATAGAAACAAACACCGATTGAGTATTGGGGTCAAAATGAACAGAGTTTGAATGTGTCCAGTCCATCTCATTATTACCATTATACACCTGCACATAATAAGGATTATATTCACTTAGGCTGATTTGGTTAAAAGTGTTCCATTCCCAGAGGGTGTTACCTTCGTCGTCAAGTTCAATAAAAACATCTCCCTGCCAAGGTATTTCATCAGGTAAAGAGGGGTGGCATTCTACAGGACAATATTGGTATTCTATAGTGGCGTCAATGAGAAAATAAGTTCCGTCCTCCGTTTTATTAAAATGGTGGTGCACCCCATAAGTTTGAGGAGATTGAAATACAATTTCTCCATTAAGGTTTATTTCATACCCATATCCCGAACCGAACCCAATCATATTTCCATTTTCATAAAATTGGGTGAATACAAACTTTTCCATAGTTTCGTTAACAGGGGCAAACCAAACAGGAATACCGTCTGCTTTAAGTGCGGCAGAGAAAGATAGTGACTCAAAATCCATTATGGTAATTCCATTCTGCATATCCTCATCATTTAAAACAGAAATATTTATATCGTCCGGGAAATAAGAGGGTAGAGGATTAATGCTATACTGGTAAACATCCGAACAGTTTTCTGTTGTAACGCCATTTATAATTGAACACGCAGACCATTGATATGATGTTCCCCATTCTGATAAATCTACGATTATAGAGTTTGTAGCAGTCATGATTTCCTGCGAATCGCCTGTGTTTATATTGGTAATGGTTAGGAGATATTCTTCAGCTCCCGGGAATTGATTCCAACGGTGAAAAATCTGGGTATAGTTTAACTGAGACCCTTCAGGAGGCAGAATATTCCCCAGGGTGATTCCCATAAATACCATTAATCCCATTGATTTACATAGCTTAACTATCATCATATAAATTTATTACCATTCTCCATCATGAGAGAAGTAACCGGTTATTACAATTAGGATAAATTAGAGCTTTCATGAATGGAGAAATGTGAAATTCATCACCCTGTCAGTCTATGCTTCTGTTACATTTTTAAACATTATTTACCTATAAGAGACAAATTGGTAAGATTTATAATTCATGCATATGAATTCTGCCCATTATAGGGTATTATTAAACACATAAAAAGGAGAAAAAATGTTAAAAAGAATATTATTTCCACTTTCGATAATTCTATTAGGAGCTATCGTTTTGGCGAACACTAGTGGATTATCAAAGAAAACAATTAACCAAACTTCTGCGGAGATAATTTCTCTTTCAGATGCAAAGATGCATGAAGCTACAGGTGTTTCAGAACGAAATACTGTACTTAAAAAGCAATCTGAATCAAAACAGGTTAAGCAAAATAACCTACAAAAAGTATATAAAGATATAAATGGATTGAATCATTATTCTCCTCAAATTGAAAGAGTTGAGTTGAATTTAATAAACAAAATTCATGTTTCGAATGACCTTGTAAACAACAATACTAGTACCCGTGACTGTGATGCTGGTTATATAGATGACTGTTCTGGCGATGGCGATTGCTGTCCTGAATCCTGGATAGGTGATGGCTTCGCAGATTGTGAAGATCAAGCTTATGGCTGTGATCTTACCTGTTATGATAATGATGGCGGTGACTGCGAAGGCGGTACCGGCGGTGGTGACGGTGGCGGCAGCGAAGAATGCACTGACTGTGAATTTGATTTCACAAACTATGGCTCTGAATGCTGTGATACTGCATGGGATGAGTATGGTATATCTTGTGCTGACTTAGAAGCTAATTACAGCTGGGATTGTTCAGGGTGTAACTGTCCTGGTGATGGTGACCCCGTTTGTGGAGATGGTGTCTGTAATGGTGATGAGTCTTATGAAACATGCCCTGAAGATTGTAATGCACCAGGTGAATGTGATGCTGGTTATGTGACAGATTGTGCAGATGATGACTGCTGTCCTGAATCCTGGATAGGTGATGGCTTTGCTGACTGTGAAGACCAAGCCTATGGCTGTGACCTTACCTGTTATGATAATGACGGTGGTGACTGTGAAGGCGGTACCGGTGGTGGTGACGGTGGTGGCAGCGAAGAATGCACTGACTGTGCCTATGACTTTACTCCTTACGGCTCAGAATGCTGTGATACTGCTTGGTATGAATATGGCATTGATTGTGCTACTTTAGAATCTAACTACTACTGGGATTGTACCGGTTGTGAATGCCCCGGCGATAACGGCGGTGGTGACGGCGGTGGTGACGGTGGTTGTGATGCAGGCTATGTAGATGACTGCTCTGGCGATGGTGACTGCTGTCCAGAGTC
>JASLLI010000086.1 GCA_030747125.1 Fidelibacterota bacterium
TCCTTGCCTGCCGGTCGGCAGTTTCACAGGATAATCAAAAACTAAACCTCCGCTCTCCAAGAGCAAACCATACACCCTACACAAAATTTTTAAACCAATCTCTCCCTGTGATTTCTATATGGGGAATTTCATTTATTATACTTAAAGGAGAAGTTAATGTTTAAATATGTTATTATGACACTGTTCATCATATCTGCCTGCGCAGTGAATACCAATCAAAAAATATCTCAATTGGGTGAAAGACTATTCCAGTTCACCTATTCCGTTGATATTCCTTCAACTGAGGGTGAAAAAATGGAAATGTGGATTCCACTCCCATCATCAAATGAGGTACAAGTCATTTCAAATCTTTCCATAGACACTCAGAATATTCATTATGAACAGATCACCGGAAAGGATCATGGAAACACCTATCTCTATTTACATGAACCAGAAGGAACCACTACTCCAAAATCGGTTACTATCCAATTTCATGTGGTGCGCAGGGAACAACAGGTGGTTGAGTTTTCACAGGTAGAACCCAATAATTATTTAGGGAGTTATTCCGTGGTACCTGTTGGGGGTGTGTTTGAAAAAATTATTTCTGAAAATAAACTCTCTAAAACAAACCATCGAGGTATTTATGACTTTGTTCTTTCCGGTATGCATTATGGAAAACCCAAATCGGTAATTGACCAATATTATTCAAGTCCCTGGCTGTTTGCAGAAGATCGTTACGGGCTTAAGCAAGTGAACCGGGATGAGATTGTTCACCTGTATCAGCAGTCCCAAACCGATGGTAGTAATTATACATTTGGAAATGGTAATGCCATTTATGCCTGCGATATTGGTGTGGGGAACTGCACCGATTATCATTCTTATTTTCTTTCATTGAACCGTACCTTAGATATACCTGCCCGCTTTCACATGGGATTCCCCATTCCAAAAGGCAAAGAGGGAATCGTGAAGGGCTATCATTGCTGGGCTGATTATTTTGTGGAGGGTGAAGGCTGGTATCCTGTGGATATTTCTGAAGCGGACAAACATCCTGAAAAGAAAGATTACTTTTTTGGAGCCATTGATGAAAACCGGGTTGAGTTTGTCGTTGGTCGGGATATTAAGTTAAAGGAACTTGAAACAGATAGAACCAATTTGTTTATATATCCTATTTTAGAAATAAATGATCACATTTCAACAGCTTTTTCCAAACAGTTTGCGTATAAAGACCTGTAATTTTCCCTGTTAAATTTGGAGGAAATATGTATTATCTGCTAATTTTAATGTTTGTCAACATTTGCTTCGCAGATATCCACCTTTCTGGAGTTGCCAAGATTCGTCCCCGTTGGGACAGTGTAGAAAATCATACAGATACAACAAAATCAGGAGATTACTATTATCTCTACCAGGCACGGCTTCATCTCAAAGCGGATATTGGAGAGGGGTGGTACTTCAGCACCAAGTTAGGTCATAATGGAATTGCTTACTGGGCTGGAAAGTTCAGTGAAGGTGAATTACCTAATTCAGAAGCACTCTCCATCGCAGGGCGATCCTCCCTCTCTTTTATGGAATTGTATTATGGACTCTCCCGTGAGAAATACGGATTTGCTCTTGGATTGGTTCCTATTAACGGAATTGGAAACCCCGTATTAGACATTCATTATTATCCCCGGAATATGACTGAAATCCCCTGGCTGATATTAAATAACAATGCCTATCACGGATTCAGTTCCTTTCTCAAATTAGGTGGGGGAAAACTGAATGCCAGATTGTCTGTTGATAATAATGTAAAGCAGTCCTCTGAATATAATGGAATGAAAACTAAAAGCTCAGATCAAAACACCGTCATGCTGAGTTATGATTATTCTAATACTTCAGGGATGTCCGCTTCTCCCTGGCTAATAAAAACTTTTGGAGGAGATACTTTGGGCAATCCGCTAACCCTGGGAGCTAATTTAACCCTCTCAATTATTCGTGGATTTACTTTATTCACCTCCTACTATATTACTTCACAAAGCCAGGAAGGGACGGATACTTATTCTGGGAATTTACTACGGGTAGGATTAAAAGGGAAAATAGGGCCGGGAACTCTGGTGGGGTGGTTTGACAAAACGGGGTATAATCCCGAGGATGGAAATACAGCCAATGGTAGTTTTGTCTGGATACATTACCAATATACTTTATTTAAATCTGAAGCAGGACAAGTCATACTAAAACCCACGGTCCGCCTGTTGAGGAAAAGTGAAAACAACCAGTCAACCTTTTCCAGAAGTAAATTTGAGCTCACCACAGTAATGAAATTCCAATAGGAAAAAATATCTGTTAATCAGTATCTGAAATGAGTTAGTTTTTATAATTGAAATTTGATGGAAACAAACTACAAAGATAAACTAACTCCGGAACAATATAGGGTCACTCGGGAAGGGGGTACGGAAGTTCCCTTTACAGGCGAATATTGCACCCTTTTCGAAGAAGGAACTTATCTCTGTGTTTGCTGCGGAACTCCTTTATTCAGCTCTGAGGCAAAATATGATTCAGGCAGCGGTTGGCCCGATTTTCACGAAGCAATCACAGAAGGAATTATTAAATATGTGGAAGATAATTCAGACGGAAGGACACGCACAGAAGTAAAATGTATGAATTGCGATGCACACTTAGGCCATGTGTTTGAAGATGGTGCGCCGCCGGACTTTAAACGCTACTGAATAAACTCAGCGTCTCTGAAGTTTCAGACAGAATAATTTTGGATTCCAGTTCCAATTTATTTTAATATACATGCCAATGCACCGGGACAATAATCCAACTTTTTACTCAGGAACCGCCTCGATTTATTCGAGGCTTTTTTTTACCCAAAATTATCTGCGAATTCATGGAATTTTTCACAACAATAATTGAATTAAAACATGTTGTTTTCCTCACCTTGTGGAGAGAAAGCAGATGAGGGCAAAGTAAAATTATTACAGCAGTTTTAATATTAGAAAATGGAACCGTCTTTACCGGTTTATCTTTCGGAGCTGAAGGTGAAACCATCGGTGAGGTCTGTTTTAATACGGGAATGACCGGCTACCAGGAAATTCTCACTGATCCCTCCTATTGTGGGCAGCTCATTACCATGACCTATCCTCATATCGGAAATTACGGTGTGAACCCTGCTGATGTGGAATCTGAAAAAGTTCATGCCAGCGGATTCATCGTTCGGGAAGAAAATATAATTCCCTCAAATTACCGATCTGTTCAATCCCTTGGCGACTATCTACGAGAACAGAATATCGTTGGAATTCAGGGGATTGATACAAGAATGCTTACTCGTATTATCAGAGATGAGGGTGCTATGAACGGGATTATCAGCACCACGGATTTAAATGAGAACTCTCTGTTGAAAAAAGTGAAAGCTGCTCCGCCAATGGAGGGGTTGGATTTGGCAACGGTGGTTAGCTGTGAGGAAAGCTATGTTTGGGGGAAGGAAACAGGAAACAGGAAACAGGTGCTTCGGCAGACTCAGCAACCAGGAGCAGGTAACAGAGAGCTAAGGGCAAAGAGCCAACAGCCAACAGCTAATTACAAGGTTGCAGCCATTGACTTTGGCATTAAACATAATATTCTGCGGCTGCTGGAATCTCATGGTTGTGTAGTTACGGTCTTTCCTGCAAAAACAACTGCAGAGGAAATTATGGATTTTAATCCTGACGGTGTCTTTCTATCCAATGGTCCCGGTGACCCTGCTGCAGTTACTTATGCTATTAAAACAGTAAAGCAGATTTTGGGAAAGAAACCTGTCTTTGGTATTTGTTTAGGACATCAAATATTAGCCCTGGCGTTAGGAGCCAGAACCTTTAAACTCAAATTTGGGCATAGAGGCTGTAACCATCCGGTGAAAAATTTAAAGACAGGCGTGGTGGAAATCACCAGCCAGAATCATGGTTTTGCAGTTGACCCTGATTCAATCCCTGAGAATGTGGATATTACCCACATAAGTTTAAATGATAAAACTACTGAAGGAATTCGCTGTAAAGACATCCCTGCTTTTTCTGTTCAGTATCATCCAGAGTCAAGTCCCGGACCTCATGACAGTAGGTATTTATTTCAAGAATTTATAGACATAATGAGAGAACCCCGGAGAGAACCACAGGGGCACAGAGACACAGAGGTTAAAAATATTTAATTGAAAATGAAATTAAGGGTAGATATGTATCATAATTTTCCGTGCCTTAGTGTCTCCGTGGTAAAAAATAAAAATGCCTAAAAGAACTGACATAGAATCCATTCTCATAATCGGAGCGGGTCCTATCATTATAGGCCAGGCTTGCGAATTTGACTATTCGGGAACTCAGGCTTGCCGTGCCCTCCGCGAAGAAGGCTATCGTATCATTCTGGTTAATTCCAATCCGGCTACCATTATGACTGACCGTAATCTGGCGGACGCAACCTATTTAGAACCGGTAACTCCCGAAGCTGTTGCTGCTATCATTGAAAAGGAAAAGCCAGATGCACTCCTCCCTACCGTAGGAGGCCAGACAGCGCTTGATACAGCTATGGCTCTCCACGAGAACGGGG
>JASLLI010000087.1 GCA_030747125.1 Fidelibacterota bacterium
AATAACCTGGCTCAGAATTTCCCCTCCTTGGGAAAGGAGGGGACGAGGCCAACTGGTGATACTACACATTTTTCAAACTTTTCTACTAATAATATATGTGTCAAAACCCTTGATTTCAGGATTGGACTCAGGGGTGGTTCGAAATATTATTCTACACCATAGTGCAGGCCTTTTAATGTGAATTACCAACCAATTAGGAATCTACCTGCTGTATCCCTGCATGACTTAGCATATATGTTGATAAATGGATTGATACACATTATAAGGGATGTTCATCCACTAATTCCCTGCTCATGAGTTCTAATATGCCGTCACGGGGTACTAATCCTTCATACAGCACTCGGTAAATCTGTCTGCAGATGGGCATATCCACCTCCAGAGTCTGTGCCAGGGTGTAGAGAGATTTTGTTGTGGAGACCCCTTCTGCTACCATCTCCATGGATGCTAAGATGCTCTGAAGTGTTTCCCCTTTTCCAATTCGTTGACCTACCTGACGGTTACGGCTGTGCGGACTAAAAGCTGTCACCACCAGGTCCCCCATACCGCTCAACCCTGAAATGGTTTCCCGTTTTCCCCCTAATGTGGTTCCCAATCGGATGATTTCTTCCAATCCCCGTGTTACCAGGGCAGCCATGGTATTATCACCAAACCCCAGCCCCTGGCAGATTCCTGCAGCCAGGGCAATGATATTCTTTGCAGCTCCCCCAATCTCCACGCCTGCCACATCTGCTCCTGTATATACTCTGAAATAAGTATTTGAGAACAAGGTTTGAATGGTTCGTGCATTTTCCAGTGAGGTCCCTGCAGCGACTACGGTGGTGGGGAATTTTTGAATGACCTCTTCAGCATGGCTGGGTCCTGATAATACCACAAAAGCATCAGAGTCAATCTGTAAAATGTCTTCAAATACCTGACTCATTCTCTGCCCTGTATCCATCTCTATTCCCTTCGAAACGGATACAATAATCTTCACCTTCAATTCCGGAATATTGGAAAAAACCTGACGCACCACCTGACTTGGTAGTGCAGAGATGAGGATATCACTGAATGCTGTCGTTTCCTCTAAAGAATGGGTGAATTTAAGAGCAGGATGGAGAGCATACTCCGAAAGAAAAGGATGGCAATGGGTGGTGCTGATTTCCTCAACAAATTCAGGATTATGATGCCACAGGAGAGGTTCGTGTCCATTTTCACTCAGCACCTGACCCAGAGCAGTACCCCACGATCCGGCACCAACTATGGATATTTTCATAAATTAAATAACGGTACCTAACTCTATACAGGGTTCGCCCTGCTGCGCAAGGTTGGCCTTCAGTCTGTCAACTCCCTCAGGTGTGCAGATGAGAATCATTCCAATACCTAAATTCATGGACTGTCGCATATCTTCTTCTGGAACTGCACCCAGGGATTGAATCATATTAAATATTTCAGGGCGCTCCCAACTGTTCCAATCAATGTCTAACTGCTGTCCATCTTCCAATACTCTAAGGGTATTTTCAACAATGCCACCGCCTGTTATATGAGAAATGCCGGTGAGCCAGTCTTCATCTAGGAAAGAGTCCACCAAAGGAAGATATGATTTATGAATGGCCAGAAGGGCATTCCCCACTGTGTCAGCCAGGGCATCAATATGGTCATCTACAGAATAATGCTGAAGAAGGACTTTCCGGGCAAGGGAGTAACCATTGGTATGCAACCCCGTTGAAGGCAATCCCATGAGTACATCGCCTGGGTTTGTTTTTCGATGAGGCAGCATGCATGCCTTTTCTGCCACCCCGATTATAGTACCGGAGATGTCATAATCTCCTGGTGTGTAAAAGTCTGGCATTTCTGCGGTTTCACCTCCGATGAGGGCACAGTCGTTTTCGGTGCAGGCTTTGGACAGTCCGGACACCACTTCCTCAAACACATCCACATCCAGTTTCCCTGCTGCAAAGTAGTCTAAAAAGAAGAGCGGCCGGGCACCTACTGCCAGAATATCATTCACGCAGTGATTCACCAAACATTGGCCAATAGTATTATGAACCCCCGTTAAAAATGCCAGTTTCAGCTTGGTACCAACACCATCTGCACTGGAAATCAACACGGGTTCATCATAGTCCTCTTTGGGAAATTGAAAGCATCCACCAAATCCCCCCAGATCAGTGAGGACATTGGCATTGAAAGTTTGACGAACATGATGTTTAATGCGGGATACAGCTTCGCTTCCGGCCTGTATATCCACCCCGGCTTCTTTATAGGTTGTCATGAGATTATTTTAGGGTAGGTGAAAAGCTTATCCTGCAATTAAATCCGGTTCTTCCTTTTCTTCCAAATCACCGGAATAAATCTTATCAACATCTTGGGAGAAATGGTCTAACACTACTTTACGTATTACTTTAAGTGTTGGTGTTAACTCACCTTTTTCTATGGTAAATAATCTAGGCAATACAGCGAATTCCTTCACCCTTTCATAATTGGAGAATGATTCCATTGCATTACTTACTTCAGAATTCAACAGAGCCAACACATCAGGGTGTTCTGCCATGGCTTTATTCCCGGAAACCGACTTGCCGTTCTCCTTTAAATATGCTTCCACTGCTTCAAATGAAGGTACAATCAAGGCTGATATGAAATTGCGATTATCACCAATGACGACAGACTGTTCAATATAGGGAGAGTTCACCATTGCATTTTCCAGGGGCGCAGGCGCCACATTCTTCCCGCCGGAGGTAACCAGTATGTTTTTCTTTCTGTCAGTGATGAAAAGATAGCCTTCATCATCCAGGTGACCAATATCCCCTGTATGGAACCAGCCCTCTGTGTCAATAGCTTCCAGGGTAGCCTCTTCATTGTCAAAGTAGCCTGTCATGATATTTGGTCCCTTCGCCAGGATTTCTCCGTCATCAGCAATTTCAATATCCACATTGAAAAGGGGTTTCCCTACCGAACCAAAACGAATGAATTCAGGAGAATTTGCAGTCAAAACAGGGCTGGTTTCAGAAAGACCATAACCTTCTAAAATGGTAACGTCTGCCGCAGCAAAGAACTCGGCGATCTCCTTAGAGAGTGGCGCACCTCCGGAAACAAAGAAACGCAGTCTGCCTCCCACCCGTTCTTTCACCTTGCTGTACACCAATTTATCTGCAATTTTATGTTTGAGTCCCAAGCCAAAGGGCAGGGATTTATTCGCCAGGCGATATTGGGTAGCCTCTTTGCCTACGCCGATTGCCCACCAGAATATTTTCTGCCGTGCTTCAGGAGCTGACTTCAAGCCTTCCCGAACACGGGAATACATCTTTTCATATAATCGCGGTACAGAGAGCACCACTGAGGGCTTTACTTCCTGGAGATTCTCCGGTACCGTTTCAATGGACTCAGCATAATATACCTGTGCTCCTACGCTGAAGGCAGTGAAATGGCCGCCCATGCGTTCAAATGAATGACTCAATGGCAGAAAGGAGAGAAACTTTTCTGTGGAATCAAAAGTAATTATCTGGGAAATCCCCTCCACATTACTCATCATATTCCCATGGGTGAGCATAACGCCCTTGGGGTCTCCTGTTGTCCCTGAAGTATAGATGAGGGTGAGGAGATCGCCAGACTCTGGTGCTTCCACCATTTCTTCAAAAGTCGTCTCAGAGTCCTGACTTTTCTTCGTACCTACATCCAAAAATTCTTTGAAATTCTGAATGTTTTTATCATCACCGCTGTAAGAATCATCCATCACCACCACCCCTTGTAGCAGAGAGCATTTTTCCCGGATTTCCAGCACTTTATCAAGTTGCAGTTGATCTTCTACAAACACTACTTTCGATTTCGAATTATTCAGAATAAACTCTACCTGGCTAGGTATAAGGGTGGGATAGACGGAAACGGTGGCAGCCCCGGAGCAGATGATGCCGTAATCGCTCATTGCCCAGCGGGGGCTATTATTGGAAAGGAGAGCCACATTGTCCCCTTTGCCGATGCCCAGCGATTGAAGGCCAAAGGCAATGTCTTTCACTGTGGTTCTTATCTCACCACCGGAAATACCCTGCCATTGGTTGTTTTTTTTATAGAAATATAAATCCCGGTTTAAATGGTCATTGGTGACCTGATTAAACATGCGTGATACGGTAGAATATGTCATGGATTATGTCCTTCTTCTGTTAGTGTAGCCGGCGGGATAGTATAGGACGATTTCAAATCTGAAACCAACAGCAAAGTGAAATTTTCACTAATCTATCTATCTGATAGCTCAAACGCAGAAAGGAGCTCTATTCTTGGAGTAAACGAGCTGAGCTTGTAGGAATATTGCTCCTATGCCGCCAAAACGCCCTACCAA
>JASLLI010000088.1 GCA_030747125.1 Fidelibacterota bacterium
ATAAGATAAAGTCCCCAACCAGCGAATAAAATAAACATAAGCCAGTGTACCCAGCCTAATACAGAGTCTATTAAGATTCCGTGTTCAGATGAATTCATCGGTAATCCTAATTGGTTTGAAATATTTCCTAAATATTCAAGCATAATGCTCCTAAGTGTTTTTTAATTTACGAGTTCTAAGGGATAAAGAAATGATGGAAGCTGCAATAATTCCAAGAATCAATCCTATAAATCCCAATAAAGTCAAAATTCCCATATTCATGCCCTGACTTAATGGGTCCTCCGGATTGCCATAACAAACAGCACATGGAAAAGCTAATACTGGAAAAATACCTATAATGAATGCAAAAATTTTAGCCGGCATTGATTTGGGCAACTTCCTTGCTGAACCATTTTCCATACAACAGTGCTGCAATCAACAACCCTGCTGAAAGAGCTATGTAAAAAAGGTATTTGCTATTTCCAACCTGTGTCCACTCTGAATAGGACCAATATCCTAAAAAAATTGAAAAGCAGGCGGTAATGAAAATAAACAATAGATGAAAAGATTTTAATGACATAGTTATTTCACCAAATCAATATGCCACAATACAGGAACCGCAAGTAAGACAAATAAAAAGAATACCGTCAAAAAAAGAATATAATGGATGATTTTCTTTTCTGTCTTTAAATGCATGAAATTCCCTGCCACCAGGTACCCCTTAAAAATGGCAATGGTTAATCCTACAAAGAGTGCACCTGCCATGGATTTAGGTACATTAAAATCAACATAAGCTGCACCAACGGTAAGCCCTGTACAGATCAACAGCAATATGAAAACATTGCGATAAGTAATTACATGATGAGCTACATCTTTAGCTGACATAGTTTCTCCTTAATTTAAGAGGTATAATGAGGGGAAGAGGAAAATCCACACCAGATCAACAAAGTGCCAGTATAATCCCACAATTTCAATTCGGTTTGTAAATCGTTCCGGTTCAGTATCCCACATTTTAATCCCGGGACCAAAGAAGTAAGCCAGAACGATGATGCCTCCGATTATATGCAATCCATGCAGACCGGTGATAGTAAAATAAATTGCCATAAAAGTATCATGTGCGGGCACAAAACCTTCGTGAATTTTATGGGTATACTCAAAGTATTTTACCACCAGAAAGATGATGGCACAGAGAATGGTACTTCCCAGATATATTTTGAATTTTCCCAGGTCTTTTGTTTTCAGCGCAACCCAAGCCATAACCATTGTCACAGAGGATGCAATAAGAACAATGGTGTTAAAAGTTGCATGGGGGATGGTATGTTCCAACAAGGGTAATATGGAACCATTAACCCCAATGGGGGGCCAAACAGGGGCACCGGTTCTAAGCAGAATAAATGCGGAAAACAATCCGCCAAACAACATGACTTCAGAAGCCAGAAATAACCATATTCCCAATTTGGAATTATAGACTCCCGTATCTTCTCTTACTTCTACATTATAGGGTATTTCCATTGGAGTTCCTTACTTAAGATTGTGTTTGTGGAGAATAATCAGATTTTGCCTCAGGCACAGAATACTCATAGGGGCCCCGGTGAACAACAGGTGCTTTCTCAAAATTGCCATGTCCCAAAGGGGGTGAGGTAGTGTCTGTCCATTCAATGGTAGTTGCCTGCCAGGGATTTGGATCAGGGCTGGCTTCCCGTTCTGCCATCATAGTGCGGAAGATATTTATGATAAAAGGGATTTGTGCCACAGCAAGGAGCCAGGCTGACCATGACATAACTTCGTTATAAACCAAGACATCCTGTGCATGTGCATAGGCTTGTCCGCCATCAGCCAGTCTTCTTGATACCCCTGCCATACCCTGAATAAACATGGGCATGAAGATACCATTCATGAAAATGAAAGAGGAGTAAAAATGTAGTTTCCCTAAAGTTTCATCCAGCTTCTTACCTGTCATTTTGGGGAACCAATAATAAATTCCCGCAAATATGGCGAAGATGGTTCCCGGAGCTACCACATAATGGAAATGCCCAATCACATAGTAGGTGTCATGGAGGTGGATATCCGGTGTTGATAGTCCTAAAGGTAATCCGGTAAGTCCGCCAATTCCAAACATGGGTATCCATCCAAGAGCAAAGAGCATGGGAGAATTGAAGCGTATGGAACCACCCCATAAAGACAGCATGAAACAAGATAGGATGATTACTGAAGGGACAGAAATGATCATGGTTGTGGTCTGAAAAAATACAGACATGCCCTGCCCCATACCGGTTAAGAACATGTGGTGTGCCCAGACAACAAAAGACATGAATCCTAAAAAGATTGCTGAATATACCAGTGATTTATAACCATATAATGGTTTTCTGGTATTGTTTGCAAGAATTTCACCTACCACACCCATTCCGGGGAGAATCAGCACATAAACTTCAGGGTGAGCCAAAAACCAGAATAGATGCTGCCATAACAATGGGCTGCCTCCACCACTCACATTTAACGCTTCTCCACCGACAACCAGTCCGCTGGGAAGAAAGAAGCTGGTGCCAAATACACGGTCCATAAGCTGGAAAATTCCTGCTGCTTCAAGTGGGGGGAATGCCAATAAAAGCAGGAATGAAGTTACCAACTGGCTCCAGACAAAGAAGGGCAGACGCATCCAGGTTAGCCCTTCTGCACGGAGTTGGACGATGGTAACAATAATATTTACGGAGCCAAGTAGTGAAGATGTTATAAGAAAGACCATACCAACCAGCCAATAAGTCTGTCCTGTAGTGGCGATATCTGCAAGGGGGGGATAGGAGGTCCATCCGGAATTTGCAGCTCCACCGGGGAGGAAGAAGCTGGCAAACATAATGACTCCACCTATAAAATATACCCAATATGAAGACATATTCAGTTTAGGAAACGCCATATCAGGAGCGCCAATTTGCAGGGGAACAATATAGTTACCAAAAGCACCAACTACTAAAGGTACCACTCCCAAAAAGATCATGATAGTGCCGTGCATGGCACCGAATACATTATACAGATCAGCAGGAAGATTGCCATCGCTGGCAAAGCCGTTTAATTCAGCAAGCCACTTTATAAGACCCCCAATAACCGGGACAGCCTGATCAGGAAATGCCAGCTGCCAACGCATTACCATCATGAGGGTAAAACCCAAAAACATGAACAGTAATGCAGTTATTCCATACTGGATTCCAATGATTTTATGATCTGTGGAAAAGATATATTTCCGCCAGAAACTTTCTTGGTGATGTGAATCAGACACAAAAGCCTCCCAAGTTCTAATTTATAGTATATGAGTTATGACCCTGATATGGCAGGATGTTAAGTCGGCAAAATTAGGTTAGGTAATAAATACCTGCAAAATGAATTTCCATGGATTTTCAGAGGTATTTAAGGGAGTATTATTGTACTACAGAGCAACCCCAATGGAGATCACAGGGATTTTACTTCAATACCATTCAGGAATTTCCAAACATGATCTACAACCTTTTCCAAGACACCCTCATCAAAGGGAGAATCAATTTTTGCCAGGGCGGTAAGTTGAGTAAAAGGCAGGCTTCCCCCTGCTTTGCATAACCGATGATAATCTTCCCAGGCTGATTCCCTGTTTTCATTGAACTTTATCCAAAATTGAAATGCACATACCTGAGCAAGGGTATAGTCTATGTAATAAAATGGAACCTGATATATATGCATTTGTTTCTGCCAGATTCCCCCATCTTCGCAAAATGAAATACCATCATAATCACGCCAGGGCATATAAATCTTTTCTAACTCACTCCACTTGGATTTTCTCTCCTGTGGAGTTGCATGGGGATTCTCATACACCCAATGCTGAAAATGGTCAACACAGGCACCATAAGGGAGAAATGAAATGGACTTCACCATATGCAGATACTTAAATTTTTCTGTGTCTTCCTTAAAGAATGCATCCATCCA
>JASLLI010000089.1 GCA_030747125.1 Fidelibacterota bacterium
TCTACAGCATCTACTTTTTCAGCACCCAGTTTTATTGCAGCTATGGATAAAATTCCACTTCCGGCACCCAAATCTAAAATAGACATGCCCGGCTTAATATGCTTCATCATTTGACTCAGCATGAGCCAGGTTGTTTCATGATGCCCCGTGCCAAATGCCATTCCCGGTTTTATTTTTATAACCCTTTGGGCAGTGGTAGAATTATCCCAGAAGGGTACGATAGCAATCTTATCTTCAATAAGCACCGGGTGAAAATTATCCTGCCAGGATAGATGCCAGTCTTCTTTGGGTTGCACCTCCCAATTCCATTGGGATTGGAGTGTGTTTGGGAGTGTGTTTAGTTTAATTTCAATATCTTCTTTCTCTCCGCCGGTGAAATACAATTTGGTAGTTTCCCCTTCAATTCTACTCCCCAAACACTCCCCTGCAAAGAAGGAATGTACCATTTCTGCATAGCCATTTTCATTTTTAACAGAAAGAACATCAAAATATTCGCCGCTACTCATCACTTATATCCCAAATCTTGTTGATAAATGAAATGAGTGACTACGGTCCCCACTACTTCCAGACTTGCCGCTGAACAATTTTCCGGAATATCCTGTAGCGTATGCCAGTAATTCACCTCAGCATTTGGATATTCAAAATCTATGATATCAATGGCAGGAATTCCTGCATGTTTATATAAATAATAATGATCATCCATAACAGCGGAACCCATTTTATTTTCGAATTGGGTGTAGCCCAAATCATTAGCTAATGACCAGATTGCCTGTACGACCTGGGGAGCCTGCTGTAGTGAAAAGTATTCAATCGGAAATCGCTGCTCCTTGTCTGCTACCATATCCAGACAGATTGCAAATTGCGGAGCCGGCTCAGGAACCTGTTTTGCAAAAGCCTGCGTGCCTAAACCAAATTTATCAGCATCACCTGAATGTCCCATATCTTCACCATCTACAAACAGGAGATCAATTCCAATGTTTAATGGGGGAAGTGCATGTAAAATTTCTGCAAGAGCCAACAGCACCGCTACACCACTGGCACCATCATTTGCCCCTAAAATAGGGGTCTTATGATTTTTGGGATCAGGGTCCATATCTGCCATTTCCCGTGTATCCCAATGTGCCATAAACATGATTCTATATTGAGCTTTTTCATTAAAACGCGCCAGATAATTTGTCAGTTCAATATACCGTCTTTGATAGGGATGTGACATCCTTTCGTCCATGATATGGAGTGTATCTACAAGTGGTTGGAGAAAAGTAACAAAAAACTTCTTCATCTCTTTATGCCCTTCACTGCCGGGATATCGGGGACCAAAATCACATTGCTTGTTTAGCAGTTCCATTGCCCGATGCCCGTTAAAGGTGGGAATATCCTGGCTAAATGAAATGGTAAAAACAATGAGTGTTATAATTATTTGCATGCTACCCCTGAATTTTAATATTCAGATTAAATCCGAAATCTTTTTCTTCGTTTCTTCCTGTGGTCTTATTCTCGGTAATTCCGTAAACAAAGTAAAAATTACCATTGACCCAACGGGTAAAACTATAGGTTACATTGGGTTTTAATGACCATGAAGTATTATTGGACTGCTCGTTAAATTCATCCAGACTGCTTACTGCTGTGGATGTCATGAGTTTTTGATCTTTATCCCAATTGAAATTCAATGCAAAATCCATATCATTGGGGATATAGAAATCTCTGAAAAAGAAAATGGGAATATTCAACCCCCCTGATTTTTTAAAGGAGATGGAACTGCTGATGCCGCTCTTATGATTTCTTTCCGTGGATTCTCCGCTGTTTTTCATGGATTGGTTCAAATTATAATTCACTTTAAAAGTAATTGGGTATCTGCCCTTTGATTTTGTAGTGATGCCTAAAATTGGTGCATAGGATAGATTGAAATCTCTGTTTTGCAATTCCCCGTCGCGATATGATTCAGACCGCTCTCCATTGAAACCATGGGAGATGGTAATTGATTTAAAGATTTTATCCATAAACCACCATTTCTCAATCCCAGACCAGTTTACACTCCAATTGGCGAGAGGCAGCCCCTCATCGCCGCGCATCCCCAGCGGGTAAAAGCTGTAGGACTCTGATTTGGTAGTTGAAGCAGCAGAAGGAACGGTGAGAGAATTTTTATATTTGAAATCCAGATTGGTGACAATGGAGCGGGTAATATTGATACTGGTGCTCACATTAACATCATTTCCAAAACTTGATGAGGATGACCCCACCAAATTGTTGCTGGTTATATATTGAAGGGAATCTTCTGTGTCCAGGGGAGATCGCTGCAAACCTAACCGGTACAAATAGGAAGTGCGTAAATCTGAAGGGATATTGGAATAATCCTGACTGGTGGTATAGTTATAAGTTGCAGATATTTTATTCAGTTTTGAGGCTGCCGTATGCATACCTCCCAATATAAATCGCAGTGCAGGATTTTTTACATTGATTTTTTTCTGAGTGGAAGCAGATGAAGAAGACCTTGACCTGCCCCTGCCTCTGCCCCGACCCCGCGATCCGCTGGATCTGCCCTTATTCTCAGGTGTATAGACCAGTTCAATAATCTCCTTAAAACTCAAGCTCACCTTTGCTTTCAGAGAATTCGTTGATTTTATATTGGCAGTGGTAAGGGTATCAATGATGTTCAGATTCCAGGTATAGGTGGGATTATAATTTAAAGTAGGACTAAGCCAGCGCATAAAATCAGGTGAATAGGTATTGGTGAGTTTTTCACTGATAGCTTTTACAAGTCCGGGATTCATGTTTTCCACCAAAGACCATTTATTATCCCGAAAAGCATCCAGGTTCGAGTTAATATTTTTGGAATAATTACTGCTGAGAGATTTAGTAAATTTGTGGTTTAAGCTGAACGATCTGTCCATATTAAAACTGTAGGATTTGGTGGTATCATCAGGGGATACCCGTTGAATTTTTCGTGTGTCTTTTTCCACAAAACTGATTTTGGCAGAGAATTTATCCGGTGTATAATAGTAGCGGGCTTCTCCCAAAATGCTGCCGATAAACAGCCAATCTTTGGTGAAGGCAAAAGGCGAAAGATAATTTTCCTTACCGAATTTATAACTGTAGTTAGAAGAAGTTGTGTATTCCTCTGCAATTTCATTTAAAATCTGGTTGTTTGACTTTTTGGTATTCTTGGCAGAAAAATTCAAATCAATATTGTCAAGGCTTCGTTTAATGAACCAATTCGTACTACGGGAGGTTTTCTTAAATGAGGTGGAAAAGGTTCGTTTTTCTGTGATGGTTTGAATAGTTGATATATCGAAATCCGGATCATTGGCATCTGTTAATATATCACTACCCGGATGATATTTAGGAGTTCCGATATTATTTGAGTAGCTTATAGAAACAGGCGTTTTTATACCCCAGCGTGTGGGAAGAATTTTATTGGGATGGAGCTTCAAGGTAGCAGAATAAGACTCATCAGAACTGCCTGTTCCCAAACGCTGCTGTAATTTATGAAAGTCTGCATCCTTTCTCTTATAATCCCCAGAGACGGACATGAGATCGGCAAATTCCAAGGAACCCTTTACACGATATGATCTCCCCCGTTGCTGTTTCACTCCAGTCATACGCAATTCATTTACTAATACCTTCCCGAATATCCGATGGGAGCGATTATTGATGACTCCCATGACTACTGTTTGTACATTGTTGATTGAGGGATTTCCTTTGATCTGCAGATGAGTACAGTTACCACAGGCATTGGCAATATCTCCTGCATCACCCCAGAAGTATAGATCATTTTCATAGTCATACGCAGGGTGGGGACTATAGATTCCATCGCCGTCAAAATCTTCTAAGGCAATTTCTGCTTCTCCAGCAGAAATAATACCATCGCCATTGAAATCCTTCTGATCATATCTGCTATTACCT
>JASLLI010000008.1 GCA_030747125.1 Fidelibacterota bacterium
CCTAATACTAGAACCCAGTTTTCGAACTTGGAGGTTGCCAAATTATCTAAAGATTTTCCACGATGATCTCCCCCAATGACTGCTGTTGAAGTGCCGGAAAGATTTTTTAACTTTTCTTCCCCCTGAGTTGCATCCAAAATAGAAAAATAAAAATGAGCACCCATTGCAGAGCGAATTACCTTTGAATTGAAGGGGTCAACTGAATCGGGGGAAATATACACTGCCTGAACTCCAAACCAGGCAGCCGTTCGCAGAAGCGTACCCAAATTCCCCGGATCAGAAATACCATCCAGATACAAAGCTTGCGAGGGGGTTTTGGTAAGACTTTCATATTGCGGTATGGCTGCCAAAGCGATAATACCCTGGTCATTTTTACTGTCGCTTACCTGCCGAATCAATGGGTCAGTGGCTTTGGAAAAGGGAATGCTTTTGGTTTGCAGCAATGATTGTAGTTGTTTTCCTGGCTCCGACTTACCCGCCCTGGTACTCATCCAAACCTCTTCAACTTTTCCTTCAGCTTGCAAGGCTTGTTCAATCAGACGAAATCCCTCTAACAGGACTTTTTTTTCTCTCCTTCGGTATTTTTTCTGATGGAGAGACTTTAAGTATTTTACTTTAGATAGGGACAGCAAGCTATTAGTGGTTTAACTCCAAAACTACAGGAGCATGATCAGAACCCATGACTTCAGGAAGTATGTATGCCGAATTCATTTGAGGTTTTAATTGGGAAGAAATACAGAAATAGTCAATTCTCCAGCCTATATTCCGCTCCCGCGCATTGGCTCGGTAACTCCACCAAGTATAATGACCGTTACCCTTATGGAATTCTCTGAAAGTATCAATGAATCCCCCATTCACAATATTGTCAAAACCACTTCGCTCTTCATTGGTAAATCCTGCATTCCCCGGTTTGGTTTTGGTGGTTTTATTTGATTGAGGGTTGGCAAGATCAAGTTCAGTATGAGCCACATTCAAATCTCCACAAAAGATAACCGGCTTGGTTTTTTCAAGAGATTTTATGAACTCCAGAAAATCAGGATCCCATTCATTTTGGCGATAGGGTAGTCGGGATAAATCCCGTTTAGCATTTGGCGTATAGACGGTTACCAGAAAATAAGATTCAAATTCTAAAGTGATTACTCTTCCCTCTGTGTCATGCTTGGCAATATCCATCCCTGTTGCTGTATCAAGGGGTTTGAGTTTCGAGAATACAGCAGTGCCTGAGTACCCCTTTTTTTCTGCGCTGTCCCAATACTGGTAGGAATATTCCGGCAAGTTTAATTCCACTTGCTCAGGCCTTGCCTTTGTTTCCTGAAGACAGAGGATATCAGGATTATGCACCTTAACAAAATCCAAAAATCCCTTTTTCATACAGGCTCTGATGCCATTCACATTCCAGGAAATAAATTTAATCATGTACCGCTTCCGTCATATTTGTTTTTTTCAGTTTATAATCACCACAATCAATACTTTCAAACTCTGTATTTTCCAGAGCATTTTGAAAGAGATTACCAAATTCAATGCCTGCTTCTGTTTTTCTCACTCTGTCCAAATCAGCTTTGGTTTCAGGGTGCATGGGAATAAAAAATGAACAGCAGTCATCATAAGGCTCAATAGAAATTTCATAACTTCCGATTTTTTCCGCCTTTTCCACTATTTCATCTTTATTCATCCCTGACAAGGGTCTCAGAATGGGTCTGTCACCTGCATCTGAAGTAGCCCTGATATTTGACAATGTCTGGGATGCCACCTGGCCAACAGACTCCCCTGAAACCAGAGCCGGTATATCCTCTTTATCCGCCAGCATACAGGCTAATTTTACCATTGCCCTGCGGAACAAGATCACCCATAATTTATTGGGAGCATCTGCCATGATTTTTTGTTGAATCTCAAGCAATGGCACTAGATGCAGCTTGCAGCGAATCTGATAAGTTGCCATTACTTTAAGGATTCCTTTTACATTTCTTATGGACTGCCTGTTGGTAGCCGGTGCACTGTGAAAATGTACATAGGTTAAATCCACACCCCGCTTCAGCATCTCAAAAGATGCCACCGGAGAATCAATTCCCGAAGAAATCATGGAGATTGCCTTTTCACTGCAGCCAACCGGTAAGCCGCCATAACCATAAATTCTATCGCATCCCACATAAGCCATTCCTTTGATAAGCTGTATCATCACATCAATGTCAGCATGTTTCAGATTGACTTTTTTATTATAAGTGGATATTACGGCAGTTCCAATTGCTTCATTAATCTCTTGTGAAGTGAGTGGAAATTCTTTGTATTGCCGGCGGGCTGAAATGCGAAAACTGTCAAATGCTCTTCCTTCGAGCTGTTTCAGAACTTCATCTTTTATACAGTCCATTTCAGCCGAAACTTGTGACATGAGGGTAGCATGCTTGATGCCCATAACCCGTTTCAATCTGCTGCCGTATGCTTTCCATTGCATTTTTTCCACACCAAAACAAAAGATGCGGGAAGCATTATGTTGGACACTGGAATACGGCAGTCCCCCCAGCTGTGTTCTGATATTTTTTAATAGGCGTTTTTCAAACCAACGGCGGTTTTTCCCTTTTAAAGAAATTTCATGGTAATGAATCAGGATGCAATAAGGGGTGACTGCCACTTATTTATCTGAGAACCAGGAAGAGAGCTCAGAAAAGGGGACTTCTTCCTGCTCACCGGATTCCATATCTTTGACCACCACACATTGGGAGTTTAATTCATTCTCTCCTATGATGGTACAATATCTGGCATTACAACGCCCTGCCTCACGCATCTGTGCTTTCATGCTGCGTCTTAAGGTTTCCATAACGATGGATTCGCCTGTGGAGCTGCGTAATTCCTGCACCAATGCCGTTGCTTTCTGTATGGCCCCTTCACCTAAAACCACCATATATACCAAAGGAAATGCTTCAGCTGTATCGTTTTCATCCATAGCAAGCAGTAAGCGTTCTACACCGGCAGCGAAACCAACCGCAGGAACCGGTTTTCCTCCCAACTGTTCAATGAGCTCATCATATCTACCGCCACCGCAAAGTGCATCCTGACTCCCTAAAGACTGAGAAGTGATTTCAAATGTTGTATGGCTATAATAATCCAATCCCCTCACCAGTTTTTTATCATGCTCAAAAGGAATATCATTAGATGTGAGTATATCAATAACTGTATCAAAATGTTTTTTGTCATCATCGGAAATAGAGTGAAATATCAGGGGAGCATGTGAATCCAGAGTTTCCTGACAAGATGGATTTTTACAGTCGAAAATTCTCAAAGCATTGTTTTCTAAACGAGTCTGGCAGGTTTGACAAAGTTCCTGTTTTTTAGATTGCAGTGTGTCCCTCAAATGAGTGAGATAGGCAGGTCTAATTTCAGCAGAACCAATGCTGTTTAGTTTTACTGTCATATCCTGAATATTGAAAGACTTATAAATTGTGTAAGCAAGAGTTATAATTTCAGCATCTTGTTCGGGGTGAGGGGATCCTATTGCTTCAGCCCCAAACTGATAGAACTGACGCTGTCTCCCTTTTTGAGGACGCTCCCTGCGAAAAAGGGCATCATAATACCCCAACCGTTGCAAGGGGTGTTGATTCCCCAACTGATGTTGAATATATGCGCGGGCTACCGGAGCAGTGAGCTCAGGTTTTAAGGTAAGTGCATTACCACCCTGATCTTCCCAAGAATACATTTCCTTCGTAACGATATCTGTTTCTGAGCCAATACCCCGTAAAAATAAATCTGTACTTTCAAAGACGGGAGTGCGAATTTCGTGGTATCCAAACTGTTTCATGATACCAAGACATCTGCTTTCTACTTCCCTCCATTTTTCCATCTGCTCCGGAAGAAGATCGTGGGTTCCTTTTATGGTTTTATAGCTTGGCATTAATCTAATTCAATGGGATCAGATTCAGAATCTTCCCAGTCTGATATGATATTGAGAACCTCTCCCGAATTACCTGATTCTGTCAACATGGCTCTTACCTGCGGGTCTTCAACCATCGTTCTGAATCGGGTAATAAATTTACGGTGTTCCGAGGGAGCTTCTTCGGGGCTCAGGGTCAATAATATGACATGACACAGCTGACCATCCGGTGACTTAAAATCAATACCATTGCTGCTAATACCCAAAACACTGACACAATTTTCTATCTCAGTGGAGGTAGAATGAGGATAGGCAATCCCTCTGCCTGCTGCAGAAGTAAAGGAAGCCTCTTGTTCCCTGATACAGGAAAATAACTTATGTGTTGCTGAAAGAATCTGAAGCGACTTGAGGTGGTTGAGCAATTCCTGTATGGCATCAACACAGGTTGCTGCTTCCATGGGTACAAGGATGGTATCCTCCGACAATTTATCCCGTAAATTCATGGGGGGGAAATTTCTTTCTTATAGATATTGCGGTCAAAGAATTATTCTACCTTAAAAGCCTCCGAATCCTCTACGGCCATCTTTTGAAGTAATTTTAATATCCTGTAAGTCTGGATTCTTTACATTGATTCTGAGAGAAAATCCTGAACTGTTGCCTCGGGGCCAGTAGTTAAAGCTGAACTCCCAGCAATGCAGAGGCCGGTAAATTCTGAAACTGTGATAGGTTAAACTTCGTTCTTTAATATTGAAATCAGCTATGTACGACAGAGCCCAGTTTTTTGACAGTTTTATGGAATTGACTGTCTTCAGTGAAAATTTATAATCCCATTCTTCGTCTGTGTGTTTCCAGTTTGCCTTATACTTGAATTGCAGTTTGGTTTCCCAATTTTTTCCGTCTTTATCTGATTTGGTTTTACGCTCAGAGGAATAAAACTCATCTTCAATATCTGCTGTAGTATCAAGTTCAGCGGATTGTTTTGTAATGGTGCCCAGGGGGGTTCCGCTGAGGGTAAATTTCATATCTGTAGATACATCCATACGGGTGAGCCGCGGCCATTCTCCACTGCCAATATCTACCAGTGAATTGATTGGCTCTTTGTTCTCGCCCAACTTATAAAAATTATGATACATCCGAATTCTGAACAATTCGTTCCCGCTTAAATTTTTCACTCTGATATTAGAAGTTAACTCTGACAATTTAAGTGAATCTTTCAAAGTGTTATAAGAGAAGGAAGAATTCCAGGTAAGAAAATTAATTTTACTATATTCCCCATCCCTTTTGCGTACTTTTGCCTGAAACACATTATCCACAGAAAAACTATAGGATTTCTTTTCAGTTTGAGAAGTGGCACCTACATAAGAGTTTTTAAAGTAATCAAATCTGTCCTCCTCAGATTCACTGTTTTGAAAATAGGAATCTCCACCAAAACGGGCATCAGAAAAGTCAGGTTGATAATGATAGGTGAGTGAAGGAGTCAAGGAGTGCCGGATTGCCGTCAATCTGCCAACAGGAATGGGAAACAAACCATAAATTTTCGTTTTCGCAGACAGTGATGAATTCCAGGTGAGCCTGCGTTTAAATCCTTCCACCTCTATTTCTTCACCATTTTCATCCAATTGTTTATAGTGAAGAATCCAATCCTCCCGCAGAGAGAGATTTGGATTTACGGTTAGCCAATTGAAAAAGGTCTGTGGAGCATTCAATCGTGCTGAATGTTTAATGCCTCCATAGCTGACTTTCATTGTATCAAAACCTGCCCAGGCAGCATCGTTTTCTTTAATAAGCCAATGGTCTCTGCGCCCCGTACTTGCTTTCAATGAATAGGATAGATTTAAACTGTTGTACCAGCGGTCTCCCATGCCAAAAATTTTACGATTCCCCAGTCTGAAATTCAATAAGGGACCATTTTCATATTTGTATGATTTATATCGGTTTTCAATGAGATAGCCTACAGATTCCGGTGATTTATTTTCGATAGATAAATCTCTAAACTGGTTGTAACCCAGAGAAATGGAGGAAGTTTGCCAGTTTTTACTGTAATTGAAAGATGAGGACAGATTTTGTTTTAACCGATTCTGCAGGTTCACTTCCGAGTCATTTTGATATGCATCCTTATTAGATATATATTCATATTCAATTGCCATTCGTTGAGTCGGGTCAAATTCCTGTTGATGGGTCCAATTCAGTCTCTGTTCTTCCTTCACAAGATCATTATCGAAAAGGTCCATGATTTCAGAAGTGGTTATCCGGCGCTTCCAGGTTCCGTTTATATAACCGTTAAATTTAAAATTATACCATCTGTCCCCATGTCTTTTTTTATATTTGAATCTGGAGTTTACATGAATTCCTTCTTTATCAAAAAAGTTGAAGAGGAGTTTTTCATCCATGTAGTCATTAGGTGCCCAGTAGTATCCGAAATTTCTAAACCCCGTACCAATACCGTCATAATAATCGAATGAAGGCATGATCCATCCGCTGTGCCGCCTGCCTCCCTTATTCGGAAAAACTGCAAGGGGAAATCCAAAAATGGGAATGTCATACACATGGAGCCATAAAGGTTTGGCTATGACTCTGTCTCCGGGCAGCATTTTCATTTTTCGGCTGCCAAGATAAAAATGCGGATTGTCCAGATCGCAGGAAGTGTATTTGGATCTGTCCACATGAAACACATTAGGGTCGTCTCTGAAGACTTCTGTCCCATGATAATAACTCTGATTGAAAGCGGTTCTTCCTTTGTCTATTCTACCATGTTTGGCTATGAGATCAAAAACCATGGAATTGCCGCTCATAGGTTCTTCTCCTATAGTCTGCACTGTTGGATAGTTGTCTTCAACACGGGCAGCATCTAAAATATTTGTTTCCCAATCCACACGGATATTTCCTGCACTGAGTCTGGTATTTTCATATTCTACAAAGGCATTGTCAGCCAGATAGGTCAACTCTTTGTCAATATGGTAATCAATATAATTACCACCGTAGAAGATAGTGGTGTCAATGCGTGTGTTGTTGCCTTCAGGACGGAACTCTCCCAATGCGCCTCCCATTACCTGAATACGGTTCATTTCCCCCTCTTTAAACTGAACGGTAATGGTGTCACCATTTGCTTCATTTTCTCCAACTAAAAGGCTGTCTTCAATCACATTATATTTGGTACTTGCCATAGTGGAAAGGTCAAACCTGCTGATTTCATCATTCTCAAAATAGACTACCATTTCTTTTCCGGACATTTCATCCCGCTGCTTTTGATAGGGTCCGTTTTCTCTTATCCTCACCTTTAAATCGTTATAGGCAAAGGCATGGTTCAATACCTCTATTTTTTCCAGTAAGGAGTCTGCATAGGTAAGGATGATTTCATCTCCAAAAATACCCCGACTTGGATCTTCAACAGAGGCGTTTTCCTTTAAAAGCATGGTTTGAGAATCATCGTCATATTGAATTCTGTTAGCAATAATAAGCTGGTCGTTTTCCTCCACGCGGGAATAGCCCTCAGCGATAAAAGAGGAGCCACGGAATCCCTCAGTCTGCCAGTAATGAAAAACGGGTGTAGTGAGTCTGCGGTTATTTTCCTTCTGGGTGAAGGTCACATTTCCCATGGCATAGCCTGAATCCAGCTTAGAATAATAGACCATGGAATCGCACCTCAGCGTGTCCGGCCCATTAATCATGAGGGTGTTTCCGTTCAGGTGCAATACATCTTTCTGAATATCCTGAATGGCATGATCAGTATTCAGAATTTTATCGGATTTTACAAATTGTACATTTTCTGTAAGCCGCCTTACAGACCTCCCCTCAATTTTGATTTGATCCATCCCCTCTGCAGAGTATGTCCATTTTTCCTGCGGAAGGATTATACAAAAACAAATTATTGGGATGAAAAACTTCATTTTGTATATCGTTCAGGCCAAAGCTTTTCCAGGCGTTCTTTTAAAAATTTCTCTCTGCCTTCATTTTCAGGAGAGTAAAACAACGGCGAATTTGAAAATGTTTCAGGAAAATAATGCTGCTCAACAAAATGATTCTCATAAGAATGGGGATATTTATAGGTTTTTCCATACCCTTCTGATTTCATTAATTCTGTTGCTGCATTTCGAAGATGGAGCGGCACATTTCCTGCACCTTCTTTGCGTACCTTCTCCACTGCTTTATCAATGGCTTGATAAGCTGCATTGCTTTTAGGCACTGCTGCCAGATAAGTAGTAATTTGAGATAGAATTATTCTTGCTTCAGGCATCCCAATCCGGTGGACAGCATCAAAGGCAGCTGTAGCTAATTGGAGAGCATAAGGCTCTGCATTTCCTATATCTTCAGCTGCCAAAATGATTAATCTTCGGGCAATGAACTCCGGTTTTTCACCTCCTTCTAACATAACTGCCAACCAATAAACAGCAGCATCCGGGTCTGACCCCCGCACCGATTTTATAAATGCAGAAATACAATCATAATGGTAATCATCTGCTTTATCATAGAGAATGTTTTTCTGTTGGAGCGCTTCACGAATATCTTCTGTACTAATCTCCATATCACTTGTTTGATGGAGTGAAATTGCCAGCTCTAAAGTATTCAGCAATTTTCGTGCATCTCCTCCTGAAGAATCAACCAAAAACTGTGCAACTTCCTTATTGAGGATGATATTTCTTTGACTGAGCAAAACATCCCCCTTCAATGCTCTGTGCAGGATGGTTTCCAAATCTCCCGATTGAAGAGGATGTAATCGCAACACCCGACATCGGGAAAGCAGAGGAGATATGATTTCAAATGAAGGATTTTCTGTAGTAGCACCGATCAAAATGACACTGCCGTCTTCAACAGCATGGAGGAGTGCATCCTGCTGGGATTTGCTAAACCGGTGAATTTCATCAATAAACAGAATTGACCGCTGGCCTGACTCAAAGGCTGCCTTTCCTTTTGACAGGACTTCCCGAACATTTTTCACTCCGCTGGATATGGCAGAAAGTTCGAAATATGCTGTGTTAAACTCGCCGGATAAAATGCGTGCCAAGGTGGTTTTTCCTGTTCCGGGAGGACCCCACAGAATACAGGAGAAGGGTTGGTTGGATTCAATCGCCTTGATAAGCAGACTGTGATCCTTTACAAGGGCGTGCTGACCCGTAAATTCAGCCATCACCTGCGGGCGGACTCTTTCTGCTAATGGGGGTAAGTTATGTGAAAAGAGAGAGGGAGAACCCATTGGGGAAAATTACATCCAATAATAACTCCTTGAATAATGAATATTGAATTACGAATTTCGAATAATGAATTACGAATTATGAATATGGATGTGCATCCTGAAATAGAATGACGCTTAGTTGCTCTGCTTCATTATCACTTAGTAACGCAATGTGTATTTTCCTGAAGTAAGAAAACTATTTAAATTCCACATTATTAGCCAATGACTAACAGTAATTATCTATACAATTTCCTGAAAGTATAAAATTGATAATTGATAATTTACAATTAATTACACCACTCCTTGATCAATCATTGAATCAGCTACTTTGATGAATCCGGCAATATTGGCACCTTTCACATAATTGATGTAGCTGCCTTCCTTGCCATACTTTTCACAGGCTTGGTGAATACAGGTCATAATGGACTTTAACTTAGCGTCAACCTCGTCTCTGTTCCATGCCATGAGCATGCTGTTTTGACTCATTTCCAATCCGGATACAGCCACACCACCTGCATTGGCAGCTTTACCCGGTCCAAAAAGAATTTTATTTTTTACAAAGACTTCGATAGCATCAGGGTCGGAGGGCATGTTAGCGCCTTCTGCCACACAGAAACAGTTGTTCTTAACCAGAGTTTCTGCATCTTCTTTATTAATTTCATTTTGGGTAGCGCTGGGTAATGCCACATCACATTTAGCTCCCCAGGGTCTTTTTCCTTCCCAGTATTCACCACCAAATTGATCTGTATATTCCTTAATTCTGCCTCTGCGAATATTTTTAAGATCCATGACCCATTTCAGTTTGTTGGTATCAATCCCTTCAGGGTCGTAAATACTACCGGAGGAATCACTAAGGGTAACAACCTTACCTCCCAACTCTATTACCTTTTCTGTAGCAAATTGAGCCACATTTCCAGAACCTGAAACAGCAACGGTTTTCCCCTTGAAAGAATCGCCGCGGGTTTTCAACATTTCATCAGCAAAATAAACACAGCCATAACCTGTAGCCTCCGGACGAATGAGGCTGCCACCCCAATTGAGTCCCTTCCCGGTGAGTACACCTGTAAATTCATTTCTGATGCGTTTGTACTGTCCAAATAGGTAGCCGATTTCTCTACCGCCTACACCAATATCTCCTGCGGGAACATCTGTGACAGGACCAATATGCCGGTTAAGTTCAGTCATGAAGGACTGACAAAAACTCATCACTTCATTTTCTGATTTTCCCTTGGGGTCAAAATCTGAGCCGCCCTTTCCACCGCCCATAGGCAGGGTAGTGAGACTATTTTTAAAAATTTGTTCAAAACCTAAAAACTTCAATATGCCAAGGCTCACGGAAGGGTGAAAGCGAAGTCCTCCTTTATAAGGTCCGATTGCAGAGTTAAACTCTACACGGTATCCGCGGTTAACCTGCACTGTACCTTGATCATCCCGCCAAGGTACACGGAACATAACCACTCTTTCAGGTTCTACTATTCGATCTAAAATTTTAGTATGCATATAGTGGGGATTATCCTGTAAATAGTCCCAGATGGACTCAACCACTTCCTGAACGGCTTGATGAAATTCATCCTGTGCGGGATTTTTAGCAATGACGGTTTCCATGAAGGCATCAACGGTCTTATACATATTTTAACTCTCCAAAAATTGAATGAACAAAAAAATCTACCCTGTTGGCAGAGGGCAAAATTTAGGGTTTATATCAACTATGCAAATACTAAAATTCCTTGTAAAACCATGGTTGAATCTTCTGAACTCACCCCCGCCCCCTTTCTTTCAAAGAGAGGGGTGCCCTGAGCTTGGCGAGGGGCGGAGTGAGTTCAGGTTTTGATATCTTTCCATTGGGCAGCACCAAAAGGGCATAAAAATTTTTATCAACTATTTCTTTTTCTTAATCGTCATAATGCCTTAAATTAGAAACGCTAAATACGGATATCGTTTCCAACGTTGAAAGAACATCAAACTAAAACAGCTATTTTATCTCAGGGAGAATCCGCTCTGGTGCAGGACGGCGTCCGCAACTTCACTGTAGAAGACATCGCCAAAACCCTCTTCATCAGTAAGAAAACCATTTACAAATTTTTCCCTACCAAAGATAACCTTATTGAGTCCATTGTGGACTTCATAATCAGCCATGTGGAAAATCATTTTAAATCCACACTGAAAAAAGACATTTCCCCCGTTGCAAAATTTCATGAACTCATAAACTATGCCCTTAATCAGTTAGGCAGATTTCAACTGCAGCGCATGGCAGATATGAAAGCCCGCTACCCCAACATCTGGCTGAAAATTGAAGCCTTCCGCGAACAATGTCAAAAAGATATTATCACTGTATTTTTAGAAGCCAAGTCTCAAGATCTGGTACATGCAGACCTTGATCTGCAGGCAGCATCTCCCATTCTGCTGAAAATGATCAACGCAATATTTCAACCAGAATTTTTAATTCATAACAACCTCACTCCGCCTCAGGCAGTGGAAACCTATTATCACATGATATCTTCAGGAATATTTACTGCTAAGGGGCAGAAAGAATTAGATAAATTAAGAAAATCATAAAATAATCTTGAGTACTAAACTAAAATCATTTGCTCTCCATCAGGCGTTAAACCATTCCCTGAGAACGGTCATTTTGTCGCTTCTTCTCACCTTTATCATCGGATCAGGCGCTCGATTTATTTTCATTGATGACAATGTAATGAATATGCTTCCTGAGGATGTTGAATCCCGTCGTGTTTGGAACGAAGTCTCCGAAGAGTTTGGTTACTCCGATTTTCTTTTTGTGGCATTCGGGCACCCAGGGGAAGATGCATTAACTCCTGAAAACCTTGCCCTCACCTGGGATTTAACCGAAGCGTTTGAAAGAATTGCCCAGGTGGATGAAGTAATATCAATTGCCACCATGAATAAAATGGAAGGTGACGAAGGGTTTCTGGAAGTAGATGAACTCATGGATTCCAGAAATGTGGACAGTTTGGAAACTGGGGAAATTGCCCGATACCTGAAGGATAATAATAATCTCAGTTCCAGAGTATTGGGGAAAAATAAGGACTATATTAACATTATCATCCGCCCAACCCCCCATTCCTATCCTCCTCCATTGGTGGATGCAGTGCTGGAAATTACAGCGAAATATGAAAAAGATTATGATTTCCATTATGGAGGAGAACCCTATATTGCAGGTACGATTCCTGAACTCATTCAGACGGAGTCTTCCAAACTTATGCTGGTAGGATTACTCCTCATGACTCTGATTTTATTAGCAAATCTGAGATCTTTTCCAGCTGTGGGAATGGTACTCTCTGTCATCTTTCTCTCTGGATTTGCCATGCTGGGGGTCATGGGCTGGATATTTCATTTTACAGACTCTCCTAAGTTTTATTTTACTATGGTAAATACATCCATGCCTATCGTACTGCTCACCATTGCCAATTCAGACGGTGTCCATATTCTTTCTCGATTTTTCAGGGAAGCACGAAAGCATAAGGATGTTAACAAAGCGGTAACGCTTACCATGAATCAACTCATGCTGCCTGTATTTCTCACATCCATAACCACTTCAGCAGCATTTCTCACCATGGTGACTTCACCAATCACTGCCATGACGGGGTTCGGTGTCACCGTTGGCGCAGGCATCCTATGGGCGTGGATTTTATCGGCTACTTTCCTCCCTGCCATCATCGCTTTGAAAAAATGGGATTTCTCTCATGCCTCTTTGTCCAAACCAAGTATCTTGGAAACCCTTATTCATAGGTTTGGCAGAAACATTCTGAAAAGACCCAAATCTGTGCTGGCAGCAGGACTGACAATTGTAGGTTTTGCTCTTATAGGCATTCCTTATATCAATGTAGAAGTGAATGTGGTAAATATGTTTAAACCAGGCATGCCAATCAGGGAATCGGCGCATTTTTTAGATAGAGAGATGGCAGGTTCTATGAGTCTGCTGATGAAGATAGAAGGAGACATGAAAGATCCTGAACTACTGCATGATGTGGTAAAAATTCAGAACTATCTTGAATCCAAACCCACTGTGAATACAACGGTTTCCATTGCAGATGTGATTGAAGAAATGCACAAATCCATTATGGATAATAACCCCCAATACGCCGTAATCCCCGACTCCCGGGATAAGGTGAATAATCTTTTCACCATGTATTCCATGTCAGGTGACCCGGATGATTTTGAATCCTTAGTGGATTATGACTATGAAAAGGGCTTGATCACTGCTATGATGCATTCCATTTCGACGAAAGAAACGGTGGAGATTTCAAATCAAATTGAACATTTTATACAATCAGAATTGGGTGACCGTCAAATTCAAATTTCCGGCCTCATGATGTTCATCAAAGATTTTGTTGATTTAGTAGTACAGTCCTCCATCACCAGTATTTTTGGCTCCATTGTAGTCATCTTTTTTATTGTTTGGATTTTTTTCCGATCCTGGCGATTCGGCATTCTGGCAATCGTTCCTCTGTTTTCTGCTGTCATTTTAAACTTTGGACTCATGGCATGGTTTGGAGTAGATCTGAGCCATTTTACCGCCCTGTTAACTTCCATCATCATTGGAGTGGGTGTGGATTTTGCCATTCACTATATTGCGGAGTTCCGTCATTACTCTGAAAATGGTCTTCAAGATGATGAGATCAGCAGACAGGTGGTGGATGATGTGGGATATCCTATTTTATTAGATGTCTTTTCCAATATGGGCTTTGGAGCCCTTGTGGTGTCTTCCCTTATACCTCTGGTCCACATGGGTGGCCTCATGGTCTTTGCCATGCTTTCAACTTCACTGGGAACTCTTACCATTTTAGCAGCACTTATGGAAATTTTCAGAGAAAAACTCATTTATCAATACAGGAGCTGATATGAAATTAATATCTGTTATTTATCTACTCACCTTTTGTTTTGCTCTTGACGGAACAGAACTTGCCCGCCTCATGGACATCCGCAAAACACCAAAGGACTCCAAGGCTGACCTAACCATGGTACTCACCAATAAAAAGGGGAAGCAGCGCACTTCCACCATTCGTTCGTTTTCAAAGGATGGTGGAGAAAAGCAAATTACCTGGTTTTTAGCCCCTGCTGATGATAAGGGAGTAGGCTTTTTGAAAATTGAACATGATTCTAAAGATGATGAAATGCGTATGTGGCTGCCTGCTTTTAAAAAGGTACGCAGAATATCAGCCGGTAAAAAATCTGACAGTTTTATGGGCTCTGATATGAGCTATGAAGATATGGCATCCAGACAGATTGATGAATTTGACTTTACGATTACAGGGGAACAAGACATCAACGGAGTTCTATGTAAAATTTTAGAATCCAAACCGAAGGAGAGTGTGCAGTCAGAATACAGCCGGCATCTAAGCTGGGTGCATCCGGAAAAACATATTACTCTACAGGAACACTCCTTTGACAAGTCGGGAAATCTGTTAAAGGAGAAAAAATATGCCTACACCGTCATCAAGGAGTATGATATTCTTCAGGAAATCACTGTAACGAATGTGCTGAAAAATCATTCCACCCGCCTCACTTTTTCAAATATGGATTTGGATACCGGAATCCCTGACAGTCAATTTCATGAGAAATATTTGAAACGCCTGCCAAAGTAAAAGCAGATGTGCAATAAACACCGTCGTTTCAAATTGACTATTGTCCTGTGGTTAGGGATTGCATCTGCTCAAATCCATTATAGTGGTTCCATCCATCCCACTTTTATGTATAGGTCTGATGGCTTCCGGCAAATCACGCTTCCTTTTCGATTAGCGGAAGTACAATGTAGTTATAGCTATTCTGAATTCGATTTCACTTATGCTGCAGCAATTGAGTCACGGTGGAATAATGTAGAGAATTCTTCCATTGACAACCGTGAATTGTATGTAGAATGGTATCCCTACTGGGGTGAAGTCAAGCTGGGAAAGCAAATCATTTCCTGGGGTGTGGCAGATGGAAATAACCCCACGGATAATCTGAACCCTTACGATTATTATTTCCTTTTTTCACCGGGAGCAGATAGAAAAATCGGAGTTTGGTCTGCCGCTCTTACCTATTACTGGCATGATTGGGCAGTTCAATCAGTTCTTATTCCCGAACATACACCAAATCGTCTTCCCTTTGGAGAAACTGAATTCCCCTTCGCACCCCCGGATAAACCATCTGCCTATTATAATATGTCAAACCCATTGGAGATTGGTGTCAAATTCAGCGGAATGGCGGGAGAAACAGACCTATCCCTGTATGTATTGAATGGGCATGACAGAACTTTCAGTATGAGCCATATTGAAAAAACCAACGATGATGATGGAGTTTTCAATTCCCCTCGCAATTTTGGATTTGGCAAAACTACAATGGTAGGATTTGACATGGTGCATTATTGGGGTAAGTATGGATTCAGAGGGGAAGCTGCCTGGTTTTCTACCCATAATCCCTATAAAGGAGAGCATTACCTTTGGGAACGGAAAGCAGAATATATTCAATACGCTTTGGAATTTGAATATCCTGCTCCTTACGACATCCATACCATGACCCAAATTATTGGAACCACAGTTCTCTCAGCAGAAGGATACGATGATGAGAATTCCGAAAACATCCATGACATCAGTGCTACTTTTCAGCCGGGAATGGGCAGCCCATTCGCACAATTATCTGATATGGCTCTAATGTCCACTGCCAGTACCAGTTTACTGGATGACCATCTTGAAGTGGATGTATTTACTTTAATTAATTTGGAAGAAACAGGCTATATGCTGGGAGGAAACCTAATCTATTCAGTTTTGGAAAATATGGAGGCTGAATTGGGAGTATCTCTGTTTCAAGGAGATGATAATCCTTTAAATCAATTTACTCTTCTGGAAGATTTTTCACACTTCCGCATTGGATTAAAATATTCCTTTTAGAAGGAATAAGCCTGAAAGAATACCAGCAAACCCCGGTAAATTTTCCCCCTCACCTTTGAGCCGATTATGGAAGTACAACCAAAAGAAAGCCGCTTAGAAGAATTTATTGAAAATCCGAAGAAATCCATGTGGAAGCTATCGCTGCCTATGATGTTCGGCATGTCGGTACAGGCAATCTACATGCTGGTGGACACTGCCTTCATCGGAAAGTGGGTAGGCGGTACCGCCCTGGCAGGTCTGGGATATGTCTTCCCCTACTTTTTCATTTTGATGGGCATTACCTTCGGGTTAGGTTCCGGTGCTACCACTGTCATTGCACAATACATTGGCTCTAAAGATAAGCAGAATGCAGATAACGCAGCGGAACATACGGTGCTCCTGGGTATCCTCATTGGTGTGACCATTATCATTTTTGGTTTCCTCTACGGTAAAAGGATGATTGGGATGCAGGGAGCTGACGAAGAAACGGTACAGGTTGCCCTGGATTATTTTTACATCATGACTGGTGGTTCCATTTTTATGGTACTATCTGTATTTTTCAGATCTATATTGTCTGGTGAAGGGGATATGATGTTCCCAATGAAGGTTTTAGGTGTAGGAACGGTGTTGAATATTATACTTGATCCTATTTTTATTTATTATTACCAAATTGCAGGTGCCGCCATGGCTACGGTGATTAGTCAGGCATTGGTTACGGTGGTATTCATCTATGCCCTCTTTTTCAAGGAACACAGTTATGTCACCTTTAAACTGAAGGACTTTAAATATAATTTTGGAATCATTAAAGAAATTTTCCGTCTGGGTATTCCTGCGTCTTTGAGTATGATTATCATGTCTATGGGGATCCTCCTCTTTAACCGGATTCTTGGCAGCTCAGATGCTGTGGCAGCCTATCAGACTGCAGGTCGCATTGAACATCTGTTTTTCCTGCCCATCATTTCTATTGCAACTTCACTGGTAACTTTGGTGGGTATGTTTTATGGAGCAAAAAGAATTGATCTGGTAAAACTCATGGTAAAATATGGACTCACACGCAGTGTTTCCATTTCCTTCAGTTTCAGCATTCTCTTTTATTTCTTCAGTGGTTCCCTCATGCCCCTTTTTACCAATTCAGATGAAATTTCACGGTTGGCAGTACTCTATTTTAAAATAATGGCATTTGCCTATCCTTTCATAACTATAGGTATGACCAGTACCAGAATCATGCAGGGGCTGGGGTATGCATACCCTATGTTTATACTGACTCTCTTTCGGGTAGTAATCATCGCAGCTTCTCTGGCGTGGTATTTTGTCATGGTGTTAGGAAAACCCGTACATTATGCCTTTGTGGGGACTTTGATTTCCTGTATTCTCACCTCTTTTGTAAGCATTACCTGGTTGAGGAGTATTATCAGAAAATCCTTTCAACCTGTTCTTGAAACAGGGTAAACCTCGTTACAAATCATTACAAATATTAAGACAGCAAATACAGGGAGTACCGCGTAATTTTAATTGGTGGTTGATCTTCAAGTTAACTCCTCCTTACAACCAACTTAATTGACTCAACCACCTCCTTTGAAGACATAGGGCTCCGGAAACGGAGCCCTTACTCTTTCTACCCTTATTTTTTCAGCAGCCCTAATTCTTTACCAACTAATTTATCAAACATTCTGTCGGGGAGTACCCCCGGAAGCGTAAAGTTAATCAATCGCTGAGGAGTAATTACATAGCGAGTTTTAGGAGAGGGATTCTGCAATATGTCTTTCACTCTGTTACCAATCACATCTGCATCTAAACCTTTCCTGCCCATCTCAATAAAGAATTTATAGAACTTTCGTAAGGATGGTTCATAATCTGTGCCCGTAAATTCATTGTCTTCTAAATCCGGTACTTTATCCCAAATGGCTGTTTTTATGGGGCCCGGCTCAATGAGCACCACATCCACGCCATATATGAGCAGTTCCCTTCTCAAGGCATCGGAAAATCCTTCAACTGCAAATTTTGAGGCGGTATAGGGAGCTACAAATGGGTTTGCCCGTTTACCAGACACTGAACTAATGTTTATAATCTTCCCCTGTGCTTGCGATCCCTTTACTGCTCCCAATAAAGGCAGAAAAGTTTTCGTTACTTCGATAAGACCAAAAAAATTAACTTCGAACTGTTGCCTGAATACATCGGTATCAATGAGAGTTACAGGGCCTCCCATTGCAACCCCTGCATTATTTACAAGTCCTGTGAGGACTTCCCCGGGTTTGAGGGTTTTCTCCACTTCTTCTGCACATTTTTTTATGGCAGATGCATCCGTAACATCAAAAATGAGGGGAGTGAAATTTTCTCCAAACTTCTCTATTGTTTTTTTGGCATCATCCTCTTTCCGGACGCTGCCGAACACCTGATACCCTGCATTGCATAAAATTTGTGCTGCTGAAAATCCGATACCTGTGCTCACTCCTGTTATGACTACTTTTTTCTTCATACTTACTTAATTCCTAATGTTTAATGGTTAGGGAAAAACCGGTTTATCCGCTGTGTGATTTTAAGCTAATTTGGCTTTCTGTTTAAAGCCCATTAATTGCGGGAACAACTCAATTCACCCCGCATTAGCAAGGGACAAATTAAGAAAGGAAAAACGCATTTATGAAAAAATTTATCCCCTTTTTCATTTTTACAATACTATTTGCATTCCCCTCTAAAAAAGATTTCAGCGAAGCATTCATAAGAGTAGCTGAAAAAGGAAACCCGGCAGTGGTGTCCATCACTTCAGAAAAAGTTATCTCCCATAACTATCACCAGTTTTTTGCCCCATTTGGAGACAGATTTTCGCCGGATGAATTCAGAGGTAAATCATTAGGTTCAGGAGTCATAGTTGATGCTGAAGAAGGCATCATCGTTACTAACAATCATGTCATCGAAGGGGCAGAAGAAATTAAAATTCTCCTTTATGATAACCGGGAAATTGAAGCGGAAATTATCGCCACAGACCCTCCCTCTGATTTGGCAGTACTGCAGGTTGAACCGGATGATTTAACCCATGTAAAACTGGGTAATTCTACTGACCTTTCCGTTGGTGAATGGGTGGTCGCTATTGGGTCTCCATTCGGTTTGCATTTAAACCATACCGTCACAGCAGGTATTGTGAGCGCCATTGGCCGCTCTGATGTGATTTCTCGAAATAATTTTGAGGATTTCATTCAGCATGATGCAGCTATAAATCCGGGAAACTCGGGAGGTGCACTTTTTAATCTTGACGGCGAATTGGTAGGCATCAATACTGCTATAGCAACAGATGGCTATTCCAGAGCAAACGCAGGGGTAGGATTTGCCATTCCCATCAACATGGTAAAAAGAGTCATGGAAGACCTCATTGCAGATGGAAAGGTAACCCGTGGCTGGCTGGGTGTACAGATTCAGGATGTTGACGAAGGGATGGCAAAAGCATTGCGGTTGAATAATCATAATGGGGCTATTGTTAGCCAGGTCATTCAGGATAGTCCTGCTGAAGATGCAGGGATGGAGGAACAGGATGTAATCGTATCTGTTAATGGTAAATCCGTAGATAATTCTTCAAAATTAAAAAATCTTATTTCGTCAGGAAGGCCTGATGATGAAACCAGACTCACAGTGATTCGCGATGGCAGGGAAAAGGATGTAGTAGTTACCCTGGGTACCCGCCCCGGTGAAAAAGAACTGCGTGAATCCTACCGCACAGGAGGCACTCTCTACGATCTGTTAGGGCTTAAGGTAGAGCCTTATACTGCAGATGAAGAGGCTTCCTTCAGTTTTGGCTCAGGCGATGGTGTTTTGGTGGTGGATGTTAAAGGAAATTCCTCAGCGGCAAAAAATGAAATCCGCAGAGGGGATGTCATAACAGAGGTAGGTAAAAATGAAATAACCTCTGTAAATGATTATAAAGCAGAGGTAAAAAGTTATTCCAAAGGTGATACCATCATGCTGAGGATAGTCAGAAACGGAAGTCCATTATTTATTGCATTTGAAATTGAGTAGAATTTTAAAACCTTAATCATATTAATGAAAGGCCTTTTATAAGAGGCTTTTTGTTATCCCTCAAACATTTCCACAGCTTTCATAATGCCTTCAGTGAGTCGATCAATTTCTTCTTTGGTATTATATAGGTAAAAGCTGGCACGGTTGGTGGCAGGTACCCCTAATTTCTGCATAATGGGCTGGGCACAGTGATGTCCCGCTCTGATGGCAATTCCAAAAGTATCTAAGATATGTGCAAGGTCATGGGAATGCACATTGCCTACATTAAAACTTATGACTGCTCCCTTGTCTTCTCTGTCACCATAAATTTTGAGTCCGGAAATCTCTGCTAATTTTACACGGGCATAGTCGTGCAATTCCTTTTCAATGGCAGACACATTTTCCATTCCTAATTCTGACAGATAATCAATAGCTGCCCCCAATCCGATTACCTGTGCAATATTTGGAGTGCCGGCTTCAAATTTCCAGGGAATGTCGTTCCATGTGGAGCTTTCCATTGATACGGTACGAATCATTTCTCCACCTCCCAGAAATGGATCCATCTCCTCTAACAATTCAGGCTTTGCATAGAGTGCTCCCACTCCTGTGGGACCAAGCATTTTATGTCCGGAAAAGGCAAAGAAATCGCAGTCCAGACGGGTAACATCAACAGCATGATGGGGGGCAATCTGAGCACCATCCACCAAAACTTTAGCATCACAGTTATGTGCAAGACGCACAATCTCTTCAACGGGATTTACGGTTCCAAATACATTTGACTGATGAATCACACAGACCAATTTAGTTTTATCCGTGAAATATTTATCTGGCTCTGACAAATCCAATTTGCCGTCTTTGGTAATGGGAATGTATTTCAATGCAGCACCACTTCGCTCACAAAGGAGCTGCCAGGGAATAATATTGCTGTGATGCTCCATTTCTGTAATGAGGATTTCATCCCCCGCCTTCAGGTTCTTTCCGCCCCAGCTATATGCAACCAAATTAATTGATTCAGTGGTTCCCCTTGTAAAAACTATAGAGCGGGAATCTTCTGCATGAATAAACGAGGCTGTTTTATTGCGGGTTGATTCATAGGCTGCAGTGGCTTCTTCAGCTATTCTGTAAATACCCCGGTGGATATTAGAATTATAATTCTCGTAATATTCTCTTAAAGTATCAATGACAGCCTGTGGCTTCTGGGTGGTTGAGGCATTGTCCAGAAATATCAATTCAGGATTATGTGTAAAGATGGGAAAGTCATTTCGTATTTGTGTTATGTTCATAGTAACTATCTTTGATATTTTCTGAAATTGGAATCTGTGTTCACTTTCTACCACAATTCCAAGTCTGTTGTTTTCCCCTCCTGTCTGAGGAGGGGATTAAGGGGTAGTCTGCAAAGAAAAAAATGAATCAACCACGGAAGGAATGTTCACATCATCCCCAGCTGTAATTTGGCTTCATCACTCATCATATCCCTTTCCCAAACGGGTTCCCAAACAATTTCCACCACTACTGATTTTACACCGGGTACCGTACCCACTTTACTCTCAGCATCCTGAGCAATTACCGGCCCCATACCGCACCCTGGTGCGGTGAGGGTCATTTTGATTCCCACATGACATCCATCTTCTTTTTCTTCTAAATGAAGATCATATATCAACCCCAATTCCACAATATTTACGGGAATTTCAGGGTCATATACGGTTCTCAGTTGCTCCCAGACCCAATCTTCTTTTACTGCATCGCCAGGCGTATAGTCAATTTCCTTATCTTCCTTCTTAGCAGTGGGTTTAAGACCAATGGCATCTGCATTTTCCCCGGATATTTTCACCAGATTCCCATTCACATAGAGGGTATAATCCCCGCCTAAAGCCTGGGTAATGCGTACATGTGTTCCCTTCAATAGTTTGATAGGGTCTCCGGAAGGAATTAATACTGCTTCACAGTCCCGTTCAACGGTTAGGAGTTTAATATTTTGTTCCGACATACTTATTCCGTTTTGATTATTTCGTTGGTATTATCCAAAGCACCGCGAAAGGTATGCCAGGCAAGGGTAGCACATTTCACTCTGGCAGGATATTTATGCACACCTCCCAGTACTTCCATTTTACCCAATTCTGCTCCCCCTTCCCCTGTGGTTGCCAATGTAATAAAATCTTCAAATAACCGGGTTGCTTTACTCACTTCTAACCCTGCTAAGGCACTAGTCATTATGGAAGCAGACGCTTTGGAAATTGCACATCCTGATCCCGTAAAAGATACTTCCTCCACAATACCATCCTTCTCTTTTACATATACAGACAAATTATCACCACAGAGAGGGTTTTGCCCTTCAGCGTGGTGACTGGCATTTTCAAGTTCATGAAAATTTCTAGGATTCTGATTGTGGTCAATAATAAGCTGTTGATATAAATCCCTGAAGACATCCATTTTTATAGAAAGCCTCCCAATTTACTTTCTATAGCTTGGGATACGATTTTTGAGAAAGTCTCGTCATTGCATTTTTCCACCACTTCATTAGCAAACCCCTTTACCATGAGTTGGATACCATCCTTTCGGCTTATCCCGCGGGATTGAAGATAAAATAAACTGTCTTCATCAATTTGTCCTGTGGTTGATCCATGGCTGCATTTCACATCGTCTTCATAAATTTCCAGTTGGGGGATGGAATTCATTCTGGCATCCGGAGAAATAAGCAGATTCTGATTTGTTTGATGTGCGTTGGTTTTTTCAGCCTCCTTATATACATTTGCCAACCCTCTGAAAACACCAGTGGATTTATCAGCAAGGATTCCCTTAACAAGCTGGCGACTGCTACAATGAGGACTTTCATGGTGCATAACGGTAGAAATGTCAATATGCTGTTTCCCTGAAGGAAGAAATAAGCTGTTGAAGCTGCAGTCTGATCCCGGTGAATGGAGATGAATATTGGCATCCCTTCTCAGAAAGCTGCACCCCAATTCAATGCTGCTATAGCTGAGGGCGGCATCTTTTTCAAGGGCTGCATTAAAAGAAGAAAATTGCCCTGATTTCTCATTTCTCTTTTGCAGGGTATTCCAGGTTAAATGGGCATTCTCATGAATAATACATTCCGTAACGCCATTTACATACCAGGAATGGCTGTCACCACTGTACTCCGTTTCTCTAATGTGAAGTTGTGATCCGGGTTGGAGATTGAGCAGCAGGCGGGGGAAAATTCTGTTCTCTCCCGTCCCCAGATTTATCTGAATCAGATGTAAAGGTTGTTCAATTTTTCGCCCTTCCGTCACATTTATCACCGTACACGATTGAAACAGAGCAGTATTCTCTGCAATAAAAGGAGAAGCGTGAATATCCGCAACTCCTCCCACTTTCTCATTGGTGTGAATTTCCTGAATGTCAGAATGATAATGGATGAGTTTCATTCCTTCAGGAAGCGTTTCGGGTACTAAGACTTTCCCATTTACAATAAAGACATTGGTGGCATCTGTATGCATTAAAAAGTCAAATTCATCCCGGGAAAAATCTAATTTTTCTGAAATGACAGGGGCATTTTTTAATAGAAATGGTTCCGGGTTAGAAAAGCGCCAATTTTCATGTGTGGAATTGGGGTATCCCTCCTGTTTGAAGTACTCCCAGGCCAGAGAAGCTTCTTCGCTTAAAATGGAAGTTCGTATTGAGTCAGTAGTTATGGATTCCATCATTTAGTCCGCTGCTGTTAATTCCTTTTCAATCCACGAATACCCTTTTTCTTCCAATTCATTGGCTAATTCCATAGTACCTGATTTCACCAGTTTCCCGTTCATGAGTACATGCACAAAATCTGGCTGCATATAATTGAGGATGCGCTGGTAATGGGTGATTAAAATGAACGATCTTTCCGGAGAGCGGTAGTCATTCACTCCCTGCGCGACTATTTTCAATGCATCAATATCCAGCCCTGAATCTGTTTCATCCAGGATAGAAAGCTGTGGTTCAAGGGTAATCATTTGCAGAATTTCATTCCGCTTCTTTTCACCACCGGAGAATCCGTCATTAACCGGGCGGTGAATAAAGCTCTCATCAAGGGCTACCTCTTTCAGTTTTTCCCGAACCATGGCCAGAAAATCAATGGCATCCATTTCGTCTTGACCTCTGCTTTTGCGAATAGCGTTCACCGCAGCCTTCAGGAAATACATATTATTCACACCGGGAATTGCCACCGGATATTGAAAGGAAAGAAACAATCCCGAACAGGCTCTGTCCTCCGGGGTTTTATCCAGTAATGACTCATTGTTAAATGTAATATTTCCCTGCGGAACAGTGTATTTATCCCTACCTGCCAACACATTGGCAAGGGTACTTTTGCCGGTTCCGTTCCTGCCCATGATCACATGCAGTTCTCCAGGCTTCACCTCAAGGTTGATGCCTTTCAGAATTTCCTTCTCTTCTACCTGTACATGCAAATTTTGAATGCTCAGCATGTTATTTTATTCTCCCTCTTTTGAAACTTGAAATTGGATACTTATTTATTTCAACTCATTCTAAATTCATAATCAACCTTCACCCTACAGCGCCTTCCAGGCTCACTTCCATGAGTTTCTGGGCTTCAACGGCGAACTCCATGGGCAGCTCTTTAAATACTTCCTTGCAGAAACCATTTACAATAAGAGATACGGCATCTTCAGTGCTGATCCCCCGTTGATTGCAGTAGAATAATTGATCTTCCCCGATATTGGAGGTGGTTGCTTCATGCTCCATTTGTGCAGTAGAATTGCGCACATCAATATAAGGGAAAGTATGGGCACCGCATTCATCACCAATCAATATTGAATCACATTGCGAAAAGTTTCTGGAATTCTCTGCTGATTTCATAATCTTCACTTCACCGCGATAGGTCTGCTGGCCTTTTCCTGCTGAAATCCCTTTTGAGATGATGGTAGATTTGGTGTTCTTCCCCAAGTGTATCATCTTCGTCCCTGTGTCCGCCTGCTGGAAATTATTGGTAAGGGCTACGGAGTAAAATTCACCTACTGAGTCATTCCCCTGTAAAATACAGGAGGGGTATTTCCAGGTAATGGCAGAGCCTGTCTCTACCTGTGTCCAGGATATTTTTGATTTATCTCCTCTGCATGCTCCCCGCTTGGTGACAAAATTGTAAATGCCGCCCTTACCTTCTTTATCCCCGGGATACCAGTTTTGCACAGTGGAATATTTAATTTCTGCATTCCCCAGTGCTACCAGTTCAACCACAGCAGCATGGAGCTGATTTTCATCCCGCATGGGGGCTGTGCAACCCTCAAGATAGCTAACATGGCTGCCTTCATCTGCTACAATGAGAGTGCGTTCAAACTGTCCTGTGTTGGCAGCATTGATACGAAAATAGGTGGAGAGTTCCATAGGACAACGCACACCTTTAGGAATATAAACGAATGAACCATCACTGAACACTGCAGAATTTAGAGTGGCATAGAAATTGTCTGTGTAGGGAACCACCGAGCCTAAGTATTTCTGCACCAATTCGGGATGGTCTTTCACAGCCTCAGAAAAAGAGCAGAATATAACTCCTGCCTTTTTTAGGGTATCCTTAAAAGTAGTAGCTACGGATACGGAGTCAAAAACAGCGTCAACAGCAACCCCTGCCAACATTTTCTGCTCGTCTAATGGAATCCCCAATTTATTATAGGTATCCAGAATTTCAGGGTCAACTTCGTCCAGGCTGTTCAGCGTTTTCTTTTTTGGAGCAGAATAATAGCTGATGGATTGATAATCAATGGGAGGATAATGCACCTTTGCCCAGGTTGGTTCTTTCATATTCAGCCAATGGTGGTAGGCTTTCAGCCGCCATTCTAACAACCATTCCGGCTCTCCTTTTATGTCTGACAGGGCACGAATGACCCCTTCATCCAATCCTGGCGGGAAGGTATCCTGAGCAACTTTAGTTTCAAATCCATACTTATATTCTTCCGCTATGGATTTCTTTATAATTTCATTTTCCATTTTCAGAATTCAGAGTTTTCAGGTTAGCTGGCTGGTAATATCACCTACACGGATATCATTAAACATATTTCGGATATTATCATTAATTTTGTTAATTGGCATACGGATATTGCAATTACCAATCTGCACACAGTCAGAATTGATATTGCAGTCCACCATACCCAGAGGTCCTTCCAATTCTTCAATAAACTGGGTCATCCTCACTTTTTCCAATCCCTTTCGGATTTTGTACCCTCCCCGGGGACCCTGCACTGCTTTTATATAATTCAGCTTTACCATCTGCTGCAGGGTTTTTGCCAGCAGTTCCTGGGGAATCATATATGATGCAGCAATTTCTTTTGCTGAGCAAAGACTGTTCCCACTCTGCCGGATATGGCGCAGGGCAATGAGAGCATACTCTAATTTTCTAGTTAATTTAAGCATGATAAAAAGGAAATAATCCTGTGGGGAAATTTACCGGGGTTAAAATTGGATGGCAAAGCTTTTAATACGAGTATTTAAGTCGGGTTTAATTTTATACCCACCAAATTAGTTTTGCCATCTGTTAGACGGAAATAGTTTAAAACGGTCTCAGAGCCCGAGGGGTATCTAAAATTTCTTTTAGAATAATAGCCTTTTTTAGTTCATCCTTATCCCGGACAACCTGCTGAATCCAGCTGCTTTCCCCTTGAGCCTTAGAGGTTTGAACGGGGACGACCTCCAAATCTGTTAATTTTTCTTCAGGAAAGGGATACTCTGATTCAGGCTCAATTTCTGTTACCGGTGCTTCAGGCTCGAACTCCACATATTCCTCTTCCTCTTTATCATCATCCGGTTCTGAGGGGAATATGTCCACTTCACTGGCCAAATGGTCCTGAAGCTTCCGCAGTCTCTGAAAAATATCTTCCTTTTTCGACTCTACCTGCGGGTTTTCACCGGGTTGGTTGTCTTGTGCTTCCTTCTTCTTTTTTTTAGTGAGCCAAGATAAAAGTCCCCACAATAATAAAAAGAGAATGCTAGGATTAAAATCAGCCAGATACATGTTTAACTTTCTTCAGGAGGATTACCCTTATTGTCTTTGTCTTCAGGGTTTGCTATGGAGTCACGCATTTCTGTATCGGATTGAATATTTTGCATCCTGTAATAGTCCATAATACCCAGATTACCTTCCCGGAATGCCTGTGCCATAGCTTTGGGAACTTCCGCTTCTGCTTCGATCACTTTAGAGCGCATTTCCTGTACACGGGCTTTCATTTCCTGCTCTGCAGCCACTGCCATGGCTCTGCGGGATTCTGCCCTTGCCTGTGCCACTTTTTTATCTGCTTCAGCCTGATCAGCTTCTAAATGTGCCCCCACATTCTTCCCTACATCCACATCTGCAATATCAATTGATAAAATGGAATAAGCAGTCCCCGTATCCAATCCTTTATTCAACACAGCCCGGGATATTTCATCGGGATTTTCAAGTACGATTTTATAATTTTGAGATGATCCAATTGCGCTGACGATACCCTCACCCACTCTGGCGATAATGGTGTCATCAGTTGCACCCCCTACTAACTGTTCAATATTGGTACGCACCGTCACTCGTGCCTTTGCCATGAGCTGAATACCATCCTTAGCCACTGCAGAGACTTTCCCCTGTACGGGGCAGTCAATGACCTTCGGATAGACTGAAGTCTGTACGGCTTCCTTCACATCTCTTCCTGCAAGATCAATGGCGGTGGAAGTTTTGAAGTCCAATTCAATATTGGCTTTGTCGGCAGCGATGAGAGCATCCACCACATTGGGAACTGTACCTCCTGCAAGGTAATGTGTTTCCAGTTCTTCAGATGTGACAAAGTCCAGACCTGCCCGATGGAGATTTATGATGCCATCAGTCACCAATTTGGGGGGTATTTTCCGGATGCGCATTATGACCAGCTTGATCATACCTATCTTACCCCAGCCAATTGACACACCGGACTGAATCCACAATCCAAGTGGTACGAAATAGAGGAAGAGGACAAGTCCTATTAAGAATATGGGAATGGATACGAATAATCCTTGCATGAATAACTCCTTAAATTAATTTAATGTTGAAAATTGAAATTGGAAATTTGGGCGTACATTATACTTTTTTTACCAGAAGTTGATTTTCATCCACACCATCAACAATTACTTTTTCCCCTTTTTCAATATAGTCTCCGTGACTCATTGCCTGATATACTGTGTTACCAAGTTCAATTTTTCCGGAGGGGCGTAAATCGGTGACGGAAACTCCCGTTTCTCCCTGCAGTTTATTGTACCCCTTTGAAACAGTAAACCCGGCATCTGATTTCTGAGGGGTAAAGGGAATCAATCTTTTATAGAGTTCTGTATGGGGTAGCGTTCTATATAAAATAACAGCAGAAATAAAAGCAGTGAGAATACCAACGGAAAGTCCCATATAAGCATAGCGGTATTCTTCAGGGGAGGGGTAGGAACCCAACAGCATTTTGTACATGGAAAAGAGTACCAGAGCAATGCCTGACAATCCTGCAACGCCGAAACCGGGAATGACCAGAAGCTCTAACAACAGCAGGATAATACCTGTAAAAAGAAGAAGCAGTTCTGTCATATCTGCCAGCCCTACCAGTAAATGAGAGCCAAAAAACAGAGCCAGGAAGAGGAGCCCTAAAGCACCAGGCACCCCAAATCCGGGAGATTTGATTTCCATAAAAAGCCCCAGCATACCCAGACTCATGAACAAGGGAGCTACCATGGGATTGGTAAGAAACCGTACCAATGCTTCCGACCAGGATTCAGACTCTTCAATGATATCATGATCATCCATACCCAGATGTTTCAGCAGTTCAGTAAAATCCTTAATTTCTTTATCTGCCATACCCGTTTGCAGAGCTAAATGGGTGGAAAGCGTTACAAGTTTTCCTTCATAAAACCCATCAACATCCTTTGAGGTGAGGGTATCTCCAGTATGGGAAACAAAAAATGAAATCTCCAATTCTTCATCCACCATAGCGGAGGCAACCTCTCTGGAGCGGTGGTTTGCTTCGGCTGTGGATGCCATTTCTTCCCGCATATATGAGATTACTTTTTCTGAGGCTTTTTTCCCTTGCAGATCCACTGCTGTGGCAGCTCCGATGGATGCTCCCGGGGTCATAAAAACAGAATCACAACTGAGAGATATTAAGGCACCGGCAGAAATGGCTCTTTTATTAATATAGGCCACAGTCATCACTTTGGAGTCCAATATGGCATCTTTGATCTGTGTTGCAGCATCCACTCTGCCGCCGAAGGTGTCAATATCAAAGATGATAGCATCTGCAGATACTTCTTCCGCATCTTCCACCACTCTTTCAATATAATGGGGTAGCCCCATATCAATGGTACCCTGAATGGGAACATGGAAAACCAGGTTTTCTTTGGCAGGTAAAGCAGATACGAATATAAGGAAAACAATATAAAGGCTGAGCCGTTGCATATAGAAATTTACAGGGATAGATTCATCGGAACCAAGTTTCCAGTAATTGAATGCTTTTTGCTATTCCTTATGACTACGTTAATAGCACAGACTGCAGGTGAGAAGCTGAAAGTCATTCGAAATTTGTCATTCGTCATTTGACATTCGAAACTCGTGAGCCAATCTCTCCTAACTCCTGCCATTTGGTTGCTGAGTTTGGGGAAGCACTCCTTGTTCCTGTTTCCTGCATTGTTTTAAATTTTCTACGCTGTAATCCGGCTAAATTTCTACCCATGTATTTCATGCTCACCATTGCCAGTTGGAAATTCCAAATTTTCCCTCGAAAAATTGGACTATTTTTTGGTCGCCTCCTTGGAGATTTGGTTTATTTTCTCCTCCCCTTCCGTAAATCTTATGCCGGGAAAAATATGGAAATTGCCTTTCCTGATTGGACGGCAGCAAAACGAAAAAAAGTCCTTCGAAATTGTTATCAGCATTTTGGTATGGTGTTGGTTGATGTGCTGCGTATGCCAAAGTTTAAACGGAAAAACGACCAAAAGACGGTACGCATTCCACAGGAAACCATCGATCTCTGCCGCAGCCATAACGGAGGTATCCTCCTTTCAGCCCATATAGGTAACTGGGAGTTTTTAGGCCCTGCTTTGGGTCTGCATAAAATTAAAATCGCCGGCGTGACCCGTGTACAGCGAAATTCCAAGTCAGACACTTATTTCAACGAAATGCGCAGTTCTGAAACAGTGAAAACCATCCCTTTCAACGCAGGGGGAAAAGTGATGGTGAAAGCAATTAAAGAAGGCTACTTTTTAGGGCTTATTAGCGACCAGAATGCAGGAGGAAAAGGTACCCCGGCAGACTTCTTTACGCAGAAGGTTTCCGTCCCTAAAGGGGCTGCGGTTTTTCATCTTAAAACCAATACTCCCATTTTATTAGGGTTTTGTATATTATCTAAGGATTTAAACTATGATCTTTCCTTCCAAGAATTAGATGTGAAAGGATTACCGGACAATCCGGAAGAGGCAATCATCGAAATCAACAGACGCTACACTGCCATTCTTGAAACCGTTGTGAGGAATCATCCCCAACAATATTTTTGGTTTCACCGCAAATATAATCTTGGAAATTACAAGGGATTATCCCGCTTCTAAACATTATGATCTACCCTGCCACCGACCAATATATTGACCTCGCCAAAGCAGCCCTTGACAATGGAGATGTGATCGTATATCCTACGGATACACTTTACGGCTTTGGTGTAGATGCTACCAATACTGAAGCCATTCAACGCTTAAACCGCTTAAAAGGTCGAAGTCAGCCATTGAGTATTGTATTGGAATCCATTGACCACATGCATGACTTTGCTGAAATTGAGGGGAGTATTGAGAAGGAGGTTCAAACATTGTTTCCAGGGAATTATACGGTACTTTTGCCTGCAAAAAACTCCGATCTCTCCCCCTTTGTACAAAACGGGTCATCAAAAATTGGCATCCGCATTCCCGACCATTTCTTTCCGGTAAATCTGGTAAAGCTATTTGGGAAGCCTATCATTACCACCAGTATCAACCGACATGGAAACGACCCCCTGAACGATGTAACACAGGTTGAAATTGATTTCCCTAATGTGGATATTTTTGAAGACTCCAAACACAATCCTTCCAAAGGTTCTACCATCATTGATTATACCACCTCTCCGCCAAGTATCGTGCGGGAAGGTGACGGACCTTACCCTCTGTGAATTTATATCTGAGAGTCCTTAGCTACGTCAAGCCTTATCGTTTGATGGTGGCTCTGTCATTGTTATCTTCCATCCTTTTCGTAATGCTAAATGCCTTTTCAATTTGGATGGTAAGCTCCCTCATTTCCACCATAATGAACCCGGAAGGTAGTCACTCTACACCGATTATTAATGCTGAGACTCTTCATGGCAAACTGGAAAATTTAGCTGTTCAGCTTGTGGGGACAGGTTCTCAATTAGAACAGTTGGGAAACCTATGTATCATCTTGGTAGTTGCTTATATTTTAAAAAATATTTTCTTCTATCTGAATAATATTGCCATCTCATTTGTTCAGAACCGAATGATAATGGACATCCGCAATCAACTTTTTAGTCATCTGCAAAAGCTGCCTATTTCTTTTTTCAATAAGAATAAATCAGGAGAACTTACATCCATTATTATGAATGATGTGTCCAATATGCGAGTGGCATTTACACAGTCCATTCAAAGCCTGATAAACGAACCCATCAGCATTTTAGTTCTCCTTGGGATGCTCCTTATTATCAGTACCAAATTAACGCTCTATGCCCTTATAACTGTCCCTGTGTCTGCATTTATTATAACCAAACTGGGGCAGAGTATCCGCCGGAAGGCGAAGCGCTCAAGTCTCAGTATTGCAGGATTGATGAATATTCTGCAGGAGACCATTGGAGGCATCCGAATCGTAAAGGCCTTTGTCATGGAAAAGTTTGAGATTCAGAAATTCTTGAAAGAAAATAAAAAATATTTTTCTCTCACTTTTAAACAGGAAAACATGAAAAATCTCACTACCCCCATTAATGATTTAATCGGTGTATCTGTTGGTGTTTGGCTGCTGTGGGTCGGAGGTAGAGAAGTATTGGTACATGGTACACTCACACCTGATGGATTTATCCGCTTTATCATCTACCTCTTTGCCATGCTGCAACCTGCCCGAAAACTGGGAAATGTGAATGCCCAGATTCAGGTGGGGCTTGCATCCGCTGCGAGAGTGTTTTCAATTACCGATGTACAGTCGGATATTAGAGAACCTGAAGATCCTATCTCCATCCATAAACTGACACAAGGGGTTTCCTTTAAGAAGGTATCCTTTCAATATGAAAATTCCAGCACCCCTTCTGTAAAAGACATCTCCTTGTCCATTGAAAGGGGGGAAGTCCTCGCATTGGTGGGTTCCAGCGGAGCAGGAAAAACCACAATTGCCGATCTCATCCCCCGGTATTATGATGTGTCAAAAGGAAGTATTGAGATTGATAGCATTGATATTCGCTCGATATCAACCAACCAATTGCGAAAACTCATGGGGATTGTCTCGCAGGATACCATTTTGTTTAATGACAGTATTGCACATAATATCAATTACGGGCAACCAGAGGCAGACCTTGATGCTGTTATTAAAGCTGCAGAAGCTGCAAATGCAGCAGAATTCATTGCTGACTTACCTGAAGGGTATGACACCATTATTGGAGAAAAGGGAACCCGGTTGTCCGGGGGGCAGCGGCAGCGTATATCCATTGCCCGTGCCATCTTGAAAAATCCGGATATCCTCATTTTAGATGAAGCCACCTCCGCCCTGGATACTGAGTCTGAAAGGAAAGTCCAGGAAGCTATTGATAACCTGGTGAAGGATAGAACCGTTATCGTTATTGCTCACCGCTTATCCACCATAACCAAAGCAGACCGAATTATTGTTTTGGATAAGGGAAAAATTGTGGAATCAGGTACGCATACAGAATTGTTGGAGAGAAAGGGAAAGTACCATCAATTATACCAGATTCAATTTGCAGGAGATGAAGCTCTTTGAATTCTGCCATCATCGTTGCTGGAGGAAACAGCACCCGCTTTGGGGGAGAAATTCCAAAACAGTTTGTAAAACTGAAGGGAAGAGAAATTCTGTCCTTTTCAGTTGACACTTTTTCTTCCCATCCAGACATTGATGAAGTTGTCATAGTCTGCCATACTGAATGGATTGAGCATGTACAGGAAAAATACCCCCGCTGCAAAGTGGTGGAAGGCGGAAAGACCAGACAGGATTCTTCTCTTGCCGGTATAAAGGCAGTCCAACCAGGTACAACTGCAGTATTGATTCATGATGCTGCACGGCCTTTAGTAACTGAATCCATCATTAGCAACTGCCTCAATGCTCTCATAGACGGAGATGGCAGTGCACCTATTTTAGATGCATCCAGCTCTCTCATTAATTTGGAAAATGATCAAGCTTCTTTTGTGGATAGAAATACTATAAAAGAAGTGCAGACTCCACAATGTTTTAAAACAAATTTAATTATGGATGCACTTCATTCCGGACTTAGAGGAACTGATGAAATTGGGATTGTTCTGCAATATTATCCACAATCGAAATTAAATTTTGTTGCAGGTGACACAAGAAACTTTAAGGTGACCACTGAATTTGATTTAAAACTTCTTGCTGCCATTAACTAAAATGGATCTGAGCATAATTATTGCACATTATGACCCCGGAAACCATCCGGATTGTGTTCAGTCTTTTCATGAAACCATAAAAAAGATTTTTGAGCAGAAAGAATCCTTTTCCATCGAAATCATTATAGCTGACGATGGCTCACCCCCTCATTCCGAAATTTTGCAGAACTATTCTGACACCCGTTCTGAAAGTGGAAAACTGATTTACCATTTAAGAGGGTTAAAACTGCAGAAGTATTTGGAACAATTAAATCTTCCTGAAGGTTGTATCTCCAATTGGATTTATCTTCCAAAGGAAAAACCCCAAATGGGAAAAGCCCGTTTGGGAAATGCCGCAATCGAATTAGCAAAGGCTGACAATATTTTATTTTTAGATGACGATAATTACTTCATTTCTGAAAATACCATTTCTGGTATAATGGAGATATTGATGGAATATCATCTTGTTTTTGGTCAAATAAAAGATTCAAACGGAAGGCTGCGCCCCTTTTCAAGCAATCGCGTTCAGGGAACTACTTTTGCAGTGAAAAAAATTATCATGAAATCCTGTGGAGGATTTGGAGATTGGACGGAAAAAGTATCCAGTGGTGTGGACTCTGATATCTGGTGGAAACTTTACCATTATTTCCAGAAACACCCTGAATTGAAAGCCTGTTACACATCAAAAGTTCAGACATTGGATAGCTGCAGTAAACGATGGAAACCTCATATCAGGCAGTTGCTGAGACATCGTGCTGTGCGTAGGGAATTTGAAAAAATACACGGCTGTCCAAATTACCGTAGTGCAAGAAAAAACCCCTCCCGTGTTAAAGCTCTTTGGATGGAGAATTTATTGTGAAGAATCCTTTAGGATTACTACCAAAACATCTGTTGCAAATGGTTTGGGTTTTTTTTCATTTTATTGCCATACTCTCTCTTTTCCGTTTGGGATTTTTCCTGTATTTTTATGCAGAAATGGGGGAATTACCCTTAGATCAAATCCTGCGATCTTTTCTCATTGGTTTCCGCTTTGATGCAAGGTTGACTGCTCTGATAATGCTTCCCTATTTATTGCTCACAGCGGTCCCTCTTTTTCGATCAATCAAATTTTGGAAAGGGTACTGGGTAATGTGCTTTTCCTGCATATTAATACTATATTCTGCAGATTTAGCATTTTATGCTTACCTGAATACCAGACTGGATGCCACCATAATCGGACTGGCAAAAAACACAGCCATTTCCTTAAATATGTTATGGGAATCTTACCCTCTTATTTGGGGAAGTGTTTTTCTCGTTTCCCTTATTTATATTTTTAGGAAATCAATCTATAAATTGTACTATACAGTGCCGGACCCAAAATTGTCTGCACGAAGAACCGTTATTTTTCAACTTCTCAGCATCTTCATTATATTGAGTATCGCCTACGGAAAATTTTCACGCTACCCGTTTCGCTGGAGTGATGCTTTTTACAGTACCAATCAATCTGCAAATCAATTGGCTATAAATCCAGTCTTGTATTTTCTCAATACCTATACACGGGTTGATGAGTCTTTTAATTTGGAAAAAGTCAGAGAATTTTACCCTGTGATGGCAGAATTTTTAGGGGTGAATAATTCTGACAAGGAAGCTCTGAATTTTTCCAGACAGTTTTCACCGAATAAAGAGAACAACCTTCAACCCAATATTGTCATCATTATTCTTGAGACCTTTCCTGCTTTTAAATGTGGCCTTTTGGGTAACCCTGTGAAAGCCACTCCCCACTTTGATACCATTGCCAGGGAATCAATATTTTTCTCTCAATTTTATGTTCCAAAAATGAGTACAGCAGCTACCATATTCAGTACGCTAACGGGGCTTCCTGATATGGCTATTATAAATAAAAGTTCTACGCGTGACCCTTTTGCGATAGAACAAGATATGTTCATTAATCAATTAGAGGATTACGCAAAGCACTTCTTTATCGGAGGGAGTGCAAATTGGGGAGATCTAAATGGCTTTCTAAAAAATAATATTGAAGATATTGTCATCCATGAGGAAGGAAGCTACACCATGCCGGAAACCAATGCCTGGGGAATTTCTGATTATCATTTGCTTCAGGAAATGCATGAAACACTTTCAATGGTAGAGCCTCCTTTCACAGCCATTGCCCTCACTGCGGGGCACCACCGCCCTTACACTATTCCTCAAGATATCCATGGATTCGATTATGAATCATATTTGCCGGAATTTCAAAATTATGGTTTTGGTGAGGATGACTATTATGCCTTTACCTTTATGGATTTCGCCGTAGGAGAATATATTAAAGCTGCAAAAACAGCCGATTATTTTGAAAATACTTTGTTTGTAATTTATGGTGACCATGGTAGTCATGGCAGCCATTTGAATCTTACACATGGTGATTTAAGCCTGCATCCCTATCATGTACCCTTAGCAATGTACGGTCCAGGTCTGGGGATTCAACCTAAAAGACACAGTAGTATCATGAGTGAAATTGATTTATTTCCCACCCTGCTTTCACTTTTAAATATTTCACACCATAATGCCTCTTTGGGCAGGGATATTCTGGATCAGGAAATGTCCATATCAACTGCATTCATGTTTAGTGCATCCTCTCAAAATTATGCCCTACTCACCTCTTCAAAATACATTGTCAATTCCTCACTGAATCAATTTCAATTATTTGACCCATTAGATATTTCTGCAGAACCGGTTCAGATTCTGCCTGATTATCAAACTCCCTACCTCCTTTCATTGGCTGAGGGATATTATGAAACTGCA
>JASLLI010000090.1 GCA_030747125.1 Fidelibacterota bacterium
TGTGAATACTCAGAAATTGATGCTAATAAAATAAATTTACCAAGCACTATACCATCTACGGCTTGGTATCGGAGGAGGGTTTATCCCTAATAAGTTAACGATTGTAACGGACTGGATAAGCCCTCGCCACTTTTTTCGATTAATCCCATCTCTCCAATTATTAAAAATATGTTTATTGGGTTATATAAAGTGTGGTTAGAATTTAAATAGGGTGGAAATATTGTGAATATAAAGACACGGTCCACCGTGTCTCTGCCTACACCTTAAATGGATCCCTGCGTCCCTTTGCTTTTTTCCTTTCCCCCAGTGATCTACTGCCGGTAAAAGCCTAAATATAATTGGGATTTTTCAGCTTTATTGGGTTTAGGAAACATTGGCCTTCCTGAAGCCAAGTTGAACGCAATGTATGACTTAGATGCAAGCCTCAAATGCAACAGTTGCACATTTTTCAAATTCATTGTTTGTGTGCTATATTAATAATCATTTTCTGAAAAGGCAGAAATGGGTGTAAATTTACACAAGCGCCAGATACTACTGAGCGGCAGTTAGTCTCCTTTACCGTCGTGGAAGACTGACTAAAAGCACGGGGTTATTTAATAACCGTCGACTCCTCTTAGTATGTGACGGTCTGGTGGTTTTAAAGCAGCTCTCTGAATTTCAGGGAGCTGCCTTTTTATGAACTGAATTTTGACCCCACCGGCAAGCGGTAAGGTTTAAAGGGAATCAATAACAAGGCTTTCAATGAAGATTGTTCCTCTTTATCCTGAATTTAAATAACTAATAATTAGCTATTAATTGAGAATGAAACCAAATTGAATGTGGGAGTAATCCTACAAAAAACTTATTTCTCTAAAGGCAGGCTTTACTGTAACTTTGCATATTCAGTCAATCAGAAAAAAACAGAGGAAATAAATGAAATATCCTATTGATACGATCGTAATGATCAATAACAGAGAATGGCGTGTAGCCGAATACCGCATGGGCAGAGGCAGAGAATGGGTCTATACACTGGCAAATGAATGCGTTGACGGAAGTTATGACACCATGCGATTAAATGAATTAGCCATCAGCAAAATTTTGGTTGATGAGCCTCAAGCTAATCTGATTGAATCCCAAGCTTTAGAAAGTTTTGCCTAATTCCTGACAGCAGACTTTGTGCTGCTAATTTTCTTCAGGAACTTCTAATAATTCCACTTCATGAGTACGATAGTACTCAACCTTCCCTGATTCGTTTATTGTTTCATAACGGGTAGGGAAATTATTAATTGCCTCTAAGGTAACCACATCACCGCTGGCTTTAACTTTTAATTTGCTTCCAATTGGAATTTGGGTGAGAATATCCATTTTTCCTTAAATCCTTCCTGCTGTTTTTACTCCAAGGTGAGCTCCGAAAAACAGTAAACCCACCGCTAAAATATGGAGGCAAAGATAGAGGGTTCTTTTCATTTTTGAAAAGCGTAATTCTAACTGAAACTCCACTCTCACCCAAAACAACACTGCTAATAATACAATAGTCAGAAGTTCTGTCAAACCATGTTTGAATGTTAATAAATCTGTTATAGATGCCATTTCAAGGAAGGTGATTACGCCGCTGCACAGGGTGAATATTGAAGAAAACACACCCATTGCCATTGCCCAAAAGCCGGCAGACTCTAACTCTTCCTTTTTAAAGATTTCACTCAGTATATCCCAAAGCAAGCCCACTGAAAACAGAGCAATGGGAAAGTGCACCAGCATAGGATGCAAATCATAAATTGACCATGGGAATGTCATCAATTATTCTCCGGTTTGTGTATGCTCAGGATGTTTAGCTCCCCGATGACAGGTCCAGCAGGAAATGACTGCCACCTCACCATGTGTATGCATACTGTCGGAAAGTCCTGCAAAAAAAGATTCATTTAAATTCTTCTGCATTCTCATCATTTCCCGGGCGACTTTTTTATGAGGTGTTTCAATGGATTTATCATTCAAATCATGACAAAATTGGCACTTTACCCCCAAATCACCTGCAACCGATTTCATATATTTAGTCAATTCACGGTGGGATTCAAATTCCAGAACTTTCAGTCCATCTGCTTTTTCTGCTGTGATTCCCAGCCCAATATACAATAGTGTTAGAAATAGCAATTTCATTTATTCTCCTTAAAAATAAAAATGTGTCTGTAGTAATAATTCAGGGCTCTTTTGCTCATATTCTTTTGAATCTACCTGATTAAATCTTGCCTGAAGTTTGATTTCAAGAATATTCAGGGGAAAGATATCCAACCCCAAAGAAAATCGTGAAATACTTCCTGTTAATACATCTATGCTTGGGTCAAAAAAATCATATTTTCCGAGAAGATGCAGCCCCTGTATAATTTCGTAAGCAATTTCTTGATATACTGCCAAAGATATTCCCGAATCAACCCAATTGTCAGCCCTGCTTACAGCCCCGGTCCAACTCAGCTGTTTAAAATGAATTCCTCCATATCCCTCAATTAGATGCACATTCTCTTCCTGTAAATAACTGATACCGGTGAGGTAGGAAAGTGTTTCGCCTCCTCCCACATAATTTATATGCGTAGTGAAATTTCCAATTTCTTCAGAGTTTTTCAAGATGGGAGTTGCCCAGCTCAATGTCCATAAAAGAGATGATTTCAGTGGGAGTCCAAATTCTAATATCACCGGTGAGGATATATATGGAGTTATTATCATTCCTTCAGTTTCAAAAAATTGTTTGGTACGGTTGGTGTTTCCTCCACGAATGAAGGAGGTATGATCAGCAAGCCTCAGCCCATAATTTGGCATAAATCTGCCAACTCTCATCCAGGAACTATAAGGCAGATTTTCTAAATGCAGCCAATAATTCATGGAAATACTGCTGCGGCTTACAACACCAATGCGGGAATATAGGGAGGCTTTTTTATTTATTTTCAGATTGGTATGGACATCCGCCTGCATGGGAAAAACCACAGACTTTGTGGTGCTGTCTGTATCACTATAGCTCAAACCCTGTATGCGGAAATCTCCGCCAATCATAAGCAGGTCTGTGATAAACCCATCCCAGTCTTCAGAACCGGATTTCTGCCAGCGTTTCAGGGGCAGTTCGTCTAAGGCTACCACATTATTACCATAATCGTTTCTCATACCACCGCCGGTTGGACTCACATGGCAGGCAGCACAGCCTGTACCATTTTCCAGAGCAAAACGGGGGATAGCAAATGCAATTTGAAGCAGCAGAGTGATAAGAAAAAAAAGTTTAATTATCATTCTGATGATGCTCCTTCATCAATCCAGGTTGCAATGGTAGAAATCTCACTTTCGGATAAACCCTCACCAGATGGCGGCATGGTGCCGTCATTGATTTTCTGCCAAAGCAGACTGGCAAGGTGATCTCTTGCTATCACGACTGCTCCGCTGTTCCCTCCACTCATAACCTGTGCATAGGAAGAAAGATTGAGCCCGCCCTGTGAACCGTGGCAGGATATACAATGTATATCGAAAATTGATTGAATTTGTGAAAAGGCAATATTGCAGGTGGAGCCGTCACCATCACACACACCACACTCATCAACCGTAGGGCAGTCTGTTGACTGGGGATTTGTCCCCATGTCTGAGCAATTGGAGAAGAGCAGAAAACTACCCCAAAGAAATATGGTTGGAATATATTTCAACGGGGCAAGTTTAAAGAGATAGAAAAATAGTTTGCAAGGAATCTGTTTGTCAGATGAAAGGAAACA
>JASLLI010000091.1 GCA_030747125.1 Fidelibacterota bacterium
TTTGTTTTGAAGATGTTCCATGATCATTTTTAAATCTTCAATCTTCAATATCCCCGGGCTTCCTCCCCCAACATAAAGGGTGTCAAAACGCCAGTCCCTGTCAATTTTCTTTGCTGTCAATTCAATTTCCCGTTTGAGCATTTCTACAAATCGAGAAATATTGTTCCCTTCCCTTTCTGAAGTAAAATAATCGCAGTAATTACAAATGGATTTACAAAAAGGAATATGCATGTAAACACCAGCCTTCAGCATGACATCAGCAAAGTTTGGATTTAACCAAAAGGACTCCTTCAACTATCATCCATAAGATCAAGGCTGTCATCAGCAGGGTTAATCCAAGGAGAAGGTTGTTTCCCTGATTTGCAAAGGATTGAATTTTTACCACTAAAGCGGAAATCGTAATCATCATGATAAACAGCATAGGAATAAAGAGAGGAAGTATTGGTTTTTTCCGTTGGAAAAAATACAATGTGAGTACCATCAGAGTGAGAGCTGCAAGCATTTGGTTACTGGCTCCGAAAATGGGCCAGAGTACCCAGGCAGTCTGTCTCATTGTACCGGTCAAAGGGTCAGGTACAGACCACAATGTTAAAATGACTGCCGGAATAATTGCAGCAAAAGTAGCAATATAACGATTAGTAAGTTGTTTAACATTAATTGCCGTTCCAATTTCTGTTATGATAAAGCGCTGGATGCGGGTAGCAGTATCCAAGGTGGTGGCTGCAAAGGAGATCACCAAAACTGCCATGAGGGTTTTTGCAAGGGAGTGGGGGAGTCCTAAGGTTTCCAGGAGCGCTCCACCACCCAACACAAAGGCGGTGGCTTTATTGGTAGTGGCATGTGCCCAGGAATCATAATAGTTGTTCCAGTTTAAATCTGTGACTGCACCAATTGAAGGGAGATTGCATTGGGAGACGAGAGCAATCCCGGCAACAGCAGCAATAGTGGATGCAACTGCCAAGGTACCTTCCCCTAACATGGCTCCATAGCCGATAAGGCGGGCATCCTTTAATTTTTCCACCTGTTTGGAAGTAGTACCTGAAGAGACCAACCCGTGAAATCCACTGATAGCCCCGCAGGCAATGGTGACAAATAGCATGGGGAATATAGGAGGTGCTCCCGGGTCTGATACCGCTCTGATAGCTGGTGCATCTACCTCCGGTTGTGTAAGGAATATCCCTAAAAAAATGAGCCCTAATCCTACAACCAGTTGGTGGCTATTGATAAAATCCCTGGGTTGGAGGAGCAGCCAGACCGGCAAAAGACTGGCAATGGCAGAGTAGGAAAAAAGGAAAATAATCCAGGTAGTTTGGATATTGTCCGCAGATACTCCCAGAGAGCTCAGGGAAATGGGATAATGGGTGCCCAGCCAGACAAAGAGGTAGAGAATCCCCAGTGCAATAAGGGAGGGAATGAGAGCATCCATTCTTTTTTTATAAATGAGATAACCAATAAAAATAGCAATGATGATCTCAATATTGATGGGCAGTACTGACGCAGGAACTGCCTGGAAGAGTCCGGCAATTGCCATGGCAAATACTGCCAGAACCAACCAGGTGAGAAGCATGACAAAAATGAGAAACATGAGTCGCACTCTGGGATTTATCACAGCGGCAGTAATATCAGCAATGGATCGCCCCTTTTCTTTCAGGCTTACCACTAACGCTCCAAAATCATGTACTGCTCCCATGAAGATTGTGCCTAACACCACCCATAAAATTGCAGGCAGCCACCCCCAATAGGCAGCAATACAGGGACCAATGATGGGTGCTGCTCCCGCTATGGAGGTAAAATGATGTCCGAAAAGTATATGGCGTTTGGTAGGGACAAAATCCACTCCATCTTCAAATTCATGGGCAGGGGTATTGAATTCTTCATCCAGTCCATAGATTTTATCAGATATGTATCGGCTGTAAAAGCGATAGCCTAAATAGAAAGCCAGGAGGGCAAAGAGAGCGAGAATTGCAGAGTTGTTAATTTGCAAAGTTCCTAAGTTCGAAGTTCCTAAGTGAAAAATTACAAAGCTTGCCCTTCGTAACAAAGTGAAGAAGGGTTACAGAGTTACAAAGAGGTAAAATGTATTGGTAGTTTTTGAGGCTAACAACCAATGGCTACAGGCAAACTGCTATTCTAAAATTAGATTCACAATCAGGACGATATCCAAAATGTTAATGCTGCTGTCTGAATTCAGGTCTGCACAGGCATCAAACTGGTTGGAAAGAATAAGATTTATCACATTCACAATATCCAGGATATTTATAGCACTATCATTATTTACATCTCCGGTAACACCACATTCAGATTCAGAATATTCAAATGCGCCCATATCTGGAGCAGAGCCTGAAAAATCAAAAATATCCTGTATCCCATCCCCATTGGTATCAATGGTTCCTGCATCAATACAGGGAGAATCAGCTATGAGGGTGAAGTCTGAAGTGGTGGGAGAAGCAAACATTGGATCAGAGGAGATATTTCCAGCACCAGTCCATTCATCTTCCGCATTGGAGTGGGTCATATTCACATTCAATTGGTCATTATTTGGGAGGGGTGAAAATTCAGTCTGTCCATTATTCCAGAAAATAGAGTTTACGGTGTTAATTTCTGCAGAGTTAATCATACCCACCCCCAGCAGTCCATTATTATGGGCTATGGTAGAGTTTAAAATATTTAGAGTGATGTCATTAATAGCTAACCCCAATGGCTCGCCAAGGGAAAGTGCAGATCCGTAATCTCCTGTATTGTTTGCAATGAGTACCCTGTGGAAAGAGATGTTCCCTGATAAAGCTCCAAAGCCACCGCCGATGTTGGCAATATTCCCGAAAATCCTTGAATTGTTGATATCCAGTTGAAGGACTTCTCCATTAAAGGAAAAACCACAGAGAATTCCGCCGCCGCCGTTGAGAAAATACTGATTGGTACCCACTACATTTTCACTTATGGTAACTTCATCCAGAATGGGATGTCCGCCGTTAACAGCTATACCTCCACCTCCAAGTGCATCGCCATCAGGGATAGTATTGTTTGTAATTAGAACAGATTGCACCAACGCATTTGAGTTTACCAGTCCTAAACCAGCACCAACATTTCGGGCAGAATTTTCAGTAATGATTAGATCTTGTAATAGGGGGGAAGCATTTCCTACTGATATTCCGCCACCCCGCAGCACCTGTGTGATTAGGCTGTCAAAGGCTTCTGGATCTGCCGCCAGACTGATAAAATCTTCAAAAGATACCCCCCTGCCATAGCCACCTGTGATAGTGAAGCCTTTAACAACTGCTCCATCATTGGCAACATTTTCAATGGTAATAGTGGAAGCAGAGTCAACAGCACTTATAATATAATCTTCAATACTTCCACTGTTTTCATACTGAGATTGCAGTGTAATTGCCTTCCCCTGGAAGTTAATATTTTCATGATAGGTGCCGGGACCAACCTCTACGATATCACCATCCCCGGCATAATTAATAGCTGATTGAATAGAAGAATATTCCAGGGGTACGGAGAATACATTATCAGAGTACTCACAGCTGCCATCATCAAAGACTGCAGAATCATCATAGTTTTCAGCGTTCACATCAGTACAGCCGGAACAGGTACTGTTATCATTATTTGGATTGTCATCACAAATCCCGCATGCATCTTGTGTTGAACTGCC
>JASLLI010000092.1 GCA_030747125.1 Fidelibacterota bacterium
ATGGCTGCTGGAATAATTACACAGTAGCCAACGAGCAAAATGATGGGTGCCAGTTTTACAGATTGATAACTCTCTGTTTCTCCTGTCGCCATAAGAATATACCCGATAATTATCACCAAAAGTCCTATACCAAAAAGCTGATAATTGATCTTTCCAAAAGACCATGAATGAAATAAGGATTTATTATTCCCGATTTTCAAAGCCCATAAAATTAACGGTCTTAAAAAAAGCCAAACAACACTTAATCAGTGTAAAATTAAAAAATATTCTATTCCATTGGAAAATGAGAATTCAGTCGGCTAATTTTGCCCCGTCATGCCTGACAAGAAATTCACAATTTACAAACCGGTAAAGCTTTGGGGTGGTATAACCATCATAGCTGCCATTCTTGTTCTTATAATCTATTCAATCATCCTGAACTGGAAAATTCATTGCCCGAACCCGGACCTGCTCATCTCCATTTCAAAGGGAGCATCCGCCGGATCAGTAGCCTATAGTTTGAAAGAAAGTGATTGCCTGGAAAATGAATCCATATTCAAACTGGCACTCACTCTCACCATGAAAAATCGCAAGATTATTCCCGGCAGGTATAATTTCAAGGGAATTACCACCATTTGGCAGGTGGTAAAAATGATTACCACCCCTTCCAATGAGAGGGTGAAAGTCACCCTTGTTGAAGGCTGGAACTTAGATAGGTATACCGCGGAGCTGCAGGATAAACTAAAGATTGACAGCTACGAGTTTAAACGACTCTGCAGAGACTATAATTTCATACATGCCCTGGGAATTGATGCTCCTTCATTGGAAGGTTTTTTATTCCCGGATACCTATATTCTCACCAGAACCTATACTGAGGAAGAGATAGTTAAAATATTGGTGAATCAATTCAAGCATAATTGGGAGTTAGTTCAGAAGCATTCTTCAATTAGAATGAATATAAGGGAAATGACAACTTTGGCTTCCATTATCCAGGGGGAGGCAGTGTATCCTGATGAGATGCCAATTATTTCTTCTGTGTATCATAACCGATTGAATAAAAATATGCTCCTTCAGGCTGATCCCACCATTCAATACATACTCCCTGGAAAACCCCGCCGGTTGTATAATAAGCATTTGAAAATTGACAATCCCTATAATACCTATAAATATCGAGGACTGCCACCAGGCCCCATTAACAATCCAGGGCTGGCTGCAATGATGGCGGCAGCTAATCCAAAAGAAACAGAATATCTTTACTTTGTGGCAGATGGGGAGGGCAGACATATCTTTACACGGACAAATGCAGAACATAATGAGGCAAAAATAGAATTAAAACGAAAAAGAAGACAGAAACGGAAACTATGAACCTAAATGATCTAAATCCTCAACAACGCAAGGCAGTGGAACTCGTTGGTGGTCCTATTTTAATATTTGCAGGAGCAGGCAGTGGTAAAACCAGAGTTCTCACGCATAAAATTGCCTATCTGGTACAGGAAGCAGGGCTTCCTGCCGAACATATTCTTGCTGTGACTTTTACCAACAAGGCGGCAAATGAAATGAAACACCGCGTCTCTGAATTGCTGCAAATGGATATTTCCACCATGTCCGTCGGTACCTTCCACTCCATCTCAGCAAAAATTCTTCGCAGGGAAATTCATCAGTTAGGCTATAGTAATAATTTTGTCATTTATGATACAGATGATAGCCGTGCAATGATAAAGAAGGTCATAAGGGATTTAAATCTGGATGAAAAGACATTTGTACCAAAAGGGGTACAAGCACAAATCAGCAAGGCCAAAAATCAGCTTATTTCTCCACAGTTGTGTGCCGACACTGCTGAAGGATTTCGTGATGAAAAGACTGCTGAAATTTATATGCAATATCAAGAAGATCTACAGAAAAGTAATGCATTGGATTTTGATGACCTCCTTCTCAAACCTCTTCAATTATTCAAAGAACATCCACACAGGTTAGAGTTTTACCAGAATCAATTTCAATATGTATTAGTGGATGAATACCAGGATACCAACAGACCTCAGTTTGAGTTTGTTTATACTCTCTCACAAGGGCACAGAGATATCTGTGTGGTGGGGGATGACGATCAGTCTATATATAGTTGGCGAGGCGCAGATGTGAATAATATTCTCAATTTTGAGGAAGCCTTCGGAGATGCCAGTATAATTAAACTGGAGCAAAATTATCGCTCAACAAAAACAATTCTGGAATGTGCCTGGTCCGTTGTGTCTCGAAATTCTTCCCGTGCTGAAAAAAAATTATGGACTGATAATGATGAGGGGGAGAAAGTATCCATTCTTGATTGTGTGGATGAGCGGGACGAAGGTTGGCAGATACTCAAATCTATTCGCCATGAGTCGCATAAAAGGGATAAATCCTTTAGTGATATGGTTATTCTCTATCGCACCAATGCGCAAAGCAGGGTTGTGGAGGATGCACTCCGCAGAGAAGGAATACCTTACCAGATCATTGGTGGAAGAAAATTTTATGACCGTAAGGAAATTAAAGATGTCCTTGCCTATCTACGGCTTATAATGAATCCTTCAGACAGTGTGAGTTTTGATAGAATTGTAAACTTTCCGCCAAGGGGTATCGGAAAAACGACCCTGGAGAAAATCCATTCTGTTGCCGGAAACAATAAAATGACCTACCTAGCAGTTTTAGACGAAATGGAAAGATTGTCTGTCGGTCCTAAACAGCAGAAAGCACTCCATGAGTTTAATCAGCTCATCCATAAATTCAAATCTGCGTATCAGAAAGAAAATATCATATCTATTACCACTGATCTGCTTTTGGATATTGATTTGAAATCCTATTTCATGAATCAGAATACGCAGGAGGCATTAGAGCGTTGGGCAAATGTGGAAGAATTGGTAAACAGTATTGCTGATTTTACAGAAAATCGTGATGCAGCAGGACTCAGCGATTTTCTGGAGGAAGTGTCCCTCCTCACCGATATTGACCGCTGGAATGAATCTGATGAAGCAGTAACCCTGATGACTATTCACAGTGCCAAAGGTTTGGAATTTCCGGTGGTAATGGTAGCAGGGTTAGAGGAAGGGTTATTCCCTCTGGGTAATTCCTTATATGAAAAAGAAGAGATGGAAGAGGAACGCCGTCTTTTTTATGTGGCATTAACTCGTGCCGAAAAGAAGGCATATTTAAGTTTTGCGCATGCCCGGCGTCGGTTCGGAGGTGCTCCCATGCCTGCTGCCCCATCAAGGTTCTTATCTGAACTACCGGATGAACTGATAGAAGAAAATACAGGCAAACCTTCTTATGCCCCAGTGAACATCACCCGGAATGTGCCTGCTGCAGTTTCAAAACCAGGTGAACTGATAACAACCGGAAAGGAAGTAGAACATAAGATTTTTGGCAAAGGCAGGGTTATCGCTGTTGACGGTGTGGGGGATACGGCAAAACTAACCGTTGTATTTTCTGGCAATGTGCGAAAAAAACTCATTGCAAAATATGCCAATCTGAAACCGGTTAAGAAGGCAATTAGCCATTAG
>JASLLI010000093.1 GCA_030747125.1 Fidelibacterota bacterium
GATGCCCTTAGGGATGTGATCTATCATTTAGAGACTTATGATGTGACCACCATCCGGGCGGCGACACCCATGTATCTCATGGCACGGAAAATAAAATCCATGGGGATTAAAATGGTGCTTTCAGGGGAAGGTGCTGACGAAGTGTTTGGAGGATATCTCTACTTTCACAAGGCACCTAATAAAGAAGAACTGCATCATGAAACGGTACGGAAACTCCAGAAACTCAGCAAGTATGACTGCCTCAGAGCCAACAAAGCCATGGCTGCCTGGGGGATAGAAGCCAGGGTCCCCTTTTTAGGAAAAGAATTTTTAGAATATGCCATGAATTTTGACCCAGAGAATAAAATGTGCACGAATGGTAAAGCGGAAAAATTTGTACTTAGAAAAGCCTTTGAGGGTCTAATCCCCAAAGAAGTGCTTTGGAGGCAGAAAGAGCAATTCTCTGATGGGGTAGGTTACAATTGGATAGACTCCTTAAAAGCCCATGCCGAAGAGAAGGTGACGGATGATATGCTGGCAAATGCCGAAAGGAAATTTCCCATTCAACCACCTACAACTAAGGAAGCCTATTACTACCGGGCAATGTTTTCTGAAATGTATCCATCCAATGAGGCAGCTCTCACAGTGGAGGCAGGACCATCTATAGCTTGTTCTTCACCGGTGGCATTCCGCTGGAGCAAGGAATTTGAAAAAATGGATGACCCAACAGGCAGAGCTGTTGCAGTGCATGAGAAAGCAGTGAAAGGTGTCTGACCTAGATTTCGAATGATTTGGATTTAATAACTTCTACTTAGTTACTCTACACCTTTGGTGTTTTGTCATACTACATGAATGTTCCTAATTTTCAATCCCCCCAAATTACCATAATATAGGAGATTTATGTCAACTGCTGTTGCTGTAGAAATTGACCAATATGCCATCAATGTAGCTAAGGGACTTATCATGGATACCGTCCGAAATGCAGACTCAGGACATACCGGCGGTCCGTTGTCTTCTTTGGACTTTACCTATATCCTTTATAAGGAATTCCTCAAATTTGACCCCGATGATCCAAATTGGAAAGACCGTGACAGGTTCGTATTATCTGCAGGGCATGAGTCTGCCTTATTATATACCATGCTCACCTATATTGGTTGGCTGGAAATTGACGACTTGAAACAGTTTAGGCAGTTAGGATCCCGTACTCCGGGACATCCAGAAAGACATTTGACTCCCGGAGTTGAAGCTACAACAGGTCCTCTGGGACAGGGGGTTGGCAATGCGGTAGGCATGGCAGTTGCAGAATGTATTTTACAGCAGCAGTTTGGTGAAGATGTGGTAAACCATTATACTTATTGTCTTCATGGTGATGGAGATATTCAGGAGCCTGTAGCTCAGGGGGCAATTGCTATCGCCGGGCATTGGGGACTGAATAAACTCATCCATTTTTATGATGCCAATAATGCACAGATTTCAGGAAAGGTCACTCGGTCTGATTCTACAGATTATAGAAAACTGTACGAGGCGCATGGTTGGCATGTGCAGGAAATTGACGGGCATGACCATGATGCCATCAGAGACGCTATTCGCCAGGCTCAGATGGAAATTGAAAAACCATCTGTGATTATTGGACATACAATTATGGCTCAGGGCTGTGCAACAATGGAGGATGACCATAATACGCATGGTGCACCTCTTCCTCCTGATGAAATAGCATCCACGAAGGAAAAACTTGAATTAGATCCCGCTCTCTTTTTCAATTTACCTGAAGAGGTATTAACAGAGTTCAGGTCAGGGTTTACCTATGCCCGTTCAGAGGTGGAAGCCTGGAAGTCAGCACTCTCTTCAAGGCTGGAAGATGAATCCTTTTCTAAAAACTGGAATCTTGCATTTGGAGATGATTTCCTACAGGTTCCTATTCCCCAATATGAAGCAGGAACTAAAGTTGCTACAAGAAAAGTTTGGGGACCATTTATTGAGAAGTTGGCTGAACTACATCCCACCATTACGGGAGGATCTGCAGATTTAGAACCCTCTAATGTTACCACAGGGTTTGCCAATCTTGTCGGAGATTTTAATAAAGAAAATCGCAGAGGAAGAAATTTTGCCTATGGAGTTCGTGAGTTTCCTATGGGCGCTGTAAATAATGGTATCGCCTTGCATGGTGGGTTGGAAGTCTTTGGGGCTACCTTTTTTGTTTTTTCAGACTATGAACGGCCTGCTATCAGACTTAGAGCCCTGCAGGGACTGCCTGTTGTTTCAGAATATACCCATGATTCTATCTTTGTAGGGGAAGATGGCCCAACACATCAACCAGTGGAGCATTTAATGGCTTGCCGCACCATCCCTAATTTATTAGTATTAAGACCGGCAGATGCCAATGAGGCAATTGTTGCTTGTCAGTTGGCTTTTGAGCAGAAAAATCGGCCTGCATTGGTGCTATTGACCCGCCAGGGAATTCCTGTCTTTGACAGAAACATATACCCTTCCCCTGAAGAGTTGAAAAAGGGAGGATATATTATGCAGGACTGCGAAGGAAACCCGGAAGTAGTTATTTTTGCTACCGGCTCTGAAGTATGGGTTGCTCTGGAAGCAGCGTCTAAACTTTCGGTGAAATGGAAGGTGAGAGTGGTAAATATTCCCTGCTGGGAGCTGTTTGATGAACAGCCGGAAGATTACCGAATTTCAGTGTTGGGTCCTGATTCTGCACTGAAAGTCTCCCTGGAAGCGGGCATTACCTTAGGATGGGAACACTATACAGGGATTGGGGGATTAAACATAGGAATTGACAGTTTTGGTGAATCAGCTCCCGGAGGAGAAGTTGCCAGACATTTTGGATTAACTGCAGAAAGTGTTGTTAATAAGATTCAAAAGCATATAAATTCATAGTTTTTCATTCCTTAAAAATTACTAATTACTAATACCTAACCCATCCTAAATTACCCACCGTATATTGTTACGAAATTTCCACATTACCCTATAGAAGTAAGGATCTAACATTTTATGGCGAAATGGAATAAAAACACCTTTATTTCCTCAACCAAAGAAAATTGTGAACCTCGGGTTCAAACCGTCATTTTGGACCTTGTCCGCTTTGCTGAATTGGATGCTGATCAGGTATCCTGGGGCAGAGGGGAAGGATATGGAACCATGACATTTAAATGTAAATCTGATGATTATGGCATTATCCCTCTATTTCATATCACCACCAATGGCCAGATAAAATTTCAATTGAATTACCTGAGGCAAAAAGTGCGCAGGAAAGAAATTTTGCGGGATTATCAATTAAAATTAGAATCTAATTTTATGATGGATTTTGGTGCAGCCTACTACCCTTCTGATGTCTATCATCGCATGGGTGAATTGTTCACCATAAAAACAGAAGTGGATAAATTCGTACAAACTATTCAAAATATTGCCCATCGTCTCAGGCAGTAATCCCCGCTTTACCGCATTTCCCAAATCCAATAATTTTCATTTAATTTCTGTCTGGCTTAGATAGAAATTTCCTCATTTCCTACA
>JASLLI010000094.1 GCA_030747125.1 Fidelibacterota bacterium
CTATTACTCTAAACCAGGCTGGATTCCCTCTGTCCACTGCTGAAATTCGTTCAAGCCCTCTCATTATAGATTGGAATGGAGATGGAAGCAATGAAATTATCGTTGGAGATTATGACGGTGTAATCAGAATTTACAGAGAAGATGGTAGCGAAATCATAAATTCCATCTATCCCTTTGATACTGGCAACCAAATTTGGGGCTCCCCTGCTGCTGCAGATTTGAACAATGATGGGTTGCTGGAAATTGTCATTCCCTCAAAAAGTAAATCTCTCATCATTTTTAATTACCTGAGTATTCTATTGGAGTATGAAACTGATACTTATCTCATTGGTACCCCTGCCATAGGGAATTTGGATGAGGATGCAGAATTGGAAATTGCTTTTGCAGGATATTCGCCCAACAATAAAATTTATGCCATAAATCCTGACGGGAGCACTGTTGATGGATTCCCCTTAGATTTTGATGAAAAAGTGAAAGGGGGTATTGCCTTAGCAGATATTACCGGAGATGGGGCAAATGAAATAATCTTAGGAACAGATGACGATAAAGTACATGCAATTCAACTTGATGGAACTGAAGTCTATGGTTTTCCGTTTCAGGGTGGTGACAAGTTTCAATCTTCTCCCTCAATTTTAGAATTTGATGGTGAAATATATATCGCAGCAGGGTGCAATGATGATGTTCTCTATGTTCTGAAATCAAATGGAGAAATACATTTTACTTTCCAAACGGAAGATAAAGTACAGACTTCACCGGCATTCACTCTGATTAACAATGCTCCTGCTGTCTTCTTTGGCTCCAAAGATGATAATGTCTATGGTCTAACCTTAGATGGAGAACTCTTACCTGGCTGGCCTCAATCCTTAAACGGAGATATCATAGGTTCTATCGTGTTTGCAGATGTGGATAATGATACTCAGCCGGAAGTTACAGCCCTGTCAGAAGCTGGTGAAATGGCGGTTTACTATCTTGACGGAAGTGCCTTCCCCTACTCCCCATTGATGAATGCCTCTCCTTTTAAAGGAGCCCCAGCCATTGTAGATTTAGATGGGGATGGAGATTTGGAAGTCTTGGGTGGTTCCGGGAATAATCTTGCTAATATTGATTATAAGATTGAGGGTACTACTAATAATTACTGGAATATTTTCCGTGGAAATCCTCAGCGTACCGGTTTTATATCCCTTGAGGCTGATAGTTGTGGATCCGATATGGCTGATGTAAACGGTGACGGGGAGATAAACATTCTGGATTTGGTGCAAATATCTAATTTAATATTGGAAATCTCAATTCCTGCCTTTGAATGTGCTGCTGATTATACCCAAGATGGTGAAGTAAACATATTGGACTTAGTTCAAATCGCCAACCTCATATTGGATAGCTGAAGTTCCAAAAATTACTGTAAACAAAAAACCCACGAAAATCGTGGGTTTTTTGTTTTTGATTAAAAATGTATTTATCTTAATCCGCTGCCACCGCGCCTGCGTTTTCTACTGCCTTTTCCACCTCTGCGTCTGCCTTCCGGATCCATATCATCTTGACCTGTATCTTCAACAAAAGCATAAGGGTTATATTTTGTATTTGCTACAGCATTTCCGTCTTCTGATTGACCGGCAAAAACAAACCCGCAAGCGGCAATGGTTAATATTAATAATTTTTGCATGTGATTCCTTCTTCTCCTTAATTCCAATCGTTAAATTTAAAGTAAATTATGCATTAGACCAAAACATTTTATTCAATACAATCACTGGTATTTTGAAACCCTATCTCTTCCTCTGTTAAACAGGCAGGATATGGAGGACAGAATTTATTTACTGTAAAAAATGTTTTAAATAAATCCGTCAGATTGCAAATGTCATCAGGGATGGTTCCGCTCATTTTGTTATTTGCCACATCAATCCAGGATAAATTTGGTAATTGGGTAAAAGTGAAGGGGAGTTCTCCTTCCAGAAGATTATTCCTGACAGAAATTTCTTTTAATTGAGTGAGATTCCCCAAATCATCAGGTAGCTTAGTAAAATAATTATCCTTAACATTAAACTTTTCAAGCCTGGAAAGTTGTGTAAGGCTTTCCGGGAGTTTAGAAGAACATTCATTTTCTTCACTACAATATTCCTTGCATTCACCGGTTAATTCATCAATTTGGAAGCATCCAAAATAATTTACATTAACTTTAATTTCTTCTAATGCGGATAAATCACCAATAGATTCAGGAATACTGCCAGTCATTTCATTATTTGTCAGTCTTAGAATTTTAAGACTGTCTAAGTTTCCGATACTTTCCGGCAGAATACTGGTGAGTTTATCATGCTCAAGACGTAATTCAATAAGACGATTGAAAGAATTACTGGGTTTCCAATGGGAATGATGAACAATGTTAATAGGCAGCAGTCCCGAATATACCGGATTCGAATTTATTATCTCCATAAGAAAATTCCAATCATCAATATGCAGACATTCACTGGACTCCCCTAATTCTCCTGCCGAACCATCCCCTATTAGGTATCCGCTACTACAATTGTCACAATCCTGATACCCTATGACCAAATCAACACATGCCGGATATTCAGGACAGGTTAAATTATTCGAAATGGAAAAATCAATTTCCAGAACCCCTGAAGTTTCAGCAGCTAAATTACAGATACTTGAAGGGAGTGTTCCTAATTGATTATAATCCAGCTTCAAACTTCTCATATTTTCTAACTCACCGATGGATTCTGGAATATGAGTTAACATGTTATGATGCAGCCACAATACTTCAAGCATAATTAAATCCCCAATATTCTCAGGCAGGGTTTGGATATTATTATGATGCAGCCATAATACTTCTAAACTGTCTATGGTTGTTATACTCGCCGGTAATTCTGTCAATTGGTTTCGATAGGCATAAAAGGTTTTTAATTTAACCAGATTGCCTAAATCCTCTGGGAGTTCGGTAATATTATTTGACTCAATGATAAGTTCTTCTAAATGAGTGAGCTGTATAATACTTTTAGGAAGTTTTGTCAACTCATTATTCTTGATGGTAAGAGAGGTAAGTGCATCTAATCTGCCTACTTCCTCCGGCAACACATTTAACCGGAAATTACAATCACGGGGTACGATGATATTTTCATCGTAATCTAAGTCCAGAGAGGTTAACCTTCCGTTAGTCCAGCTTTGGAAACCATATTCTAAAACAGTTATGACCTGGTTACTGTCTTTATCCATACCCTGATGTAGGGACTGAGGATTTGAAAGCATAATATTTAAGATTGCTTCTAAATCATTACAATCGTAATGTTGACTTTTCTCATCATCACAGGAGAATCCTTCTATGTCAATGGCAATTTCCGACAGGATGGCATTACAATCCTGCTGACAGTCATTTTCAGTGTTATCGTCACAATAGCCACAGGCATCAAAGTATGCACTGCCACCGCAAACACCATTACAGTCAACAACA
>JASLLI010000095.1 GCA_030747125.1 Fidelibacterota bacterium
CTATGGAACAAATATCCGCGAAGAAGCACGCAATAAAGCCATTGAAGAAATTTCCTCGCAAATTTCTGTAGATATTTCCGCATCTTTCGAACGGGTGGTTCGTGAACATAATCTCCAATTGGAGGACTATTCCAAATCCATTGTACAGACCAGAGTTGAAAACTCCCTGCCTCATATTGAAATATTGGACTTTTACGAATCAAAAGATCGCTATTATCTGTTGGCACGGTTGTCTCAGGAAAAGTATTACCAATCTATTACACAACAAAGAGAAAATGCGGTTCAATTAGTAATCTCTTTAATAGAACAAGCACAGAAGGAGGAGTCTGCACATTCTTTCTTACTCATTGGTGAAGCCGCATCAGAGATTTTACCCTACATAGATTACCCCATTGAAGTAGAGTTTCCTAAAGGATCTGGGCAACGGGTGAATTTATACAGCCATATTAAATTGATGGCTTTACAGCAAATGCAAGACATTCAGTTGATTCCAAATGCTAAGGAAATTGAGATCACTGCAGGATTTAGCAAAGGTGAAGAAGTTAGCGTGTTGGTTAGTCAATCCGATGAATCTACGCCTGTTAAGGGCTTACCCTTGAGGATTTCACTGAAAAATAGCAGTGAATTTATATCTGCCCTAACCGATGAAAATGGGAAGGTAATATTTCCAATTCCGAAATTAGAAGATAAGGGGAGTATTCAATATATTGAAATTAGCGTTGATATAAGTGAATTATTTGGTATAAATCTTTTCACCCATATTTCTGCCATAAAAGAAGAAATCATATTACGGGTGGTTCCACCACAAATTGCGATTCATTTAACTGAACTGAAATTAGAGGCAGAAAATTCTAATCCCTTTGTCCAACCGGTGATAACTGATTTCTTCTCACGAGAGCTAGGTGCTGTATTTACTGAGGGAAATGACAGCGATTTAAGGATTTCCGGCGAGGTGAGAACCTGGAAATCGGCTGAAACGCCTGCTGTTGTTTCAGGGGTCGAAATGTTTCAGGTATCCTGTAATGCTACCATAAGGCTGTATCATGGTAAAACGGGTGAGGAGTTATTGGCAAAATCTTACAGCTTGAATAAAGTCATTGATTATTATTCGTTTGAAGAGGCAGCCAATAAAGCCCTTATACAAGTATCTGAGCAGATTCAAGCAGAATTCCTGCCGGAGTTTTTACAAACTTTGCAGCAATAATTTTTTAGCACTCAATTTGAGATATTTACATTTTAAACCATGGGTAATTAAAGAAGACACTAATGGTGTCCAATAAGAATAAGGGGAAATTCATGCAGCTATATTTGGTAATAATATTCACCATCTTGGGGTTAATCTATTCCCGGGAAAATTCATCTGAACTTACTCTGGAAAGAAAACCACTCATTATTTTAGACAATCAGGAAAACACCTCTGAAATTGGGAAGCAGCTTTCTCAAATGGTTTCAGGCGTGGCTATCCGCTTAAACCGCTATGAAGTAATAGACCGTAACCAACTCACTGAAATACTTACGGAACAAAAATTCCAGACCTCCGGTGCTGTGAATGAATCTCAGGCTGTTGAAATTGGCAATATTGCCGGCGCTAAGGAAGCTTTGTTTATTCAAATCAATAACTTTGGGCAAAAGGGAGTCCCAACCAAAGAACAAAAGGAAAAACAGGATAAAGAAGAGCCTGAAAAGGGGTTGTTCGGCTGGGTGGTAAAAGAAGTAGTTAAAGCAAAAATTGATAAAGATCTAGAGGATGTGGAACGCTATCCTAATAATATTCATACGGTGATTGACGGGGAAATTCGATTATTGGATATTGAAACCGGTAAAGCCATTTCCTCTTTTGTCATTGCAGCAGATTATACAGGCGGGATTAAGTCAAAGTCATTAAGTGAAGCTATGAAAATTGTCCGCCACCAGGTGACATCAAACTTAAAATCCATGTATCAGCTTAAGACTGAAATACTATCCATAAATGGGGATGAAGTCATTTTATTATTAGGGGAAGATTTAGGAGTAGAAGAGGGGAGTTATTTTCAGGTATCTACTCTTAATCAGAAGAAAACTATTCGTGACAGAGAAATCACCCTCCCTGGTAAAGATGTGGGGCTTATACAAATCAATGAAGTGGGACCAGATGCTAGTCATGGCAAGATTATAAGAAAATGGAATACCATCGAACCGGGCTGCAAGGCACAGGAACTCCCATCAGGTGTATTTGCCTGGGGTCTCAGTGGCAGCTATGGCAGGACTCCCACAAATATTAAACTCAATATGAATGGAATGCTGAATCCTTTAAGCAATTTTGGTGGAAGCATTTATGCAGGGTTGGGCATAGCTGTGGACAGCAGAGATGATACTGACTTTCAGCTTGGACTGGGAGGGGATACTATTTTCCGTTTTTTGAGAACATCCCCTTTTTCAATGGGAGTATTATTAAACCTTCCCTTTGAGTTTCATTTTCGGTCTGATGATGCAAATCCTTCCCATTCAGTAAGTCTTGCAGTTTTTTCACCCCGCATAGGACTTCAGTCTGAATTTATGATTACCCCTACAATGGATGTGGTAGTGCGAGGGGAGTATATTTTCAGCAGTTATGAGCTGGGAGGATGGACTTACAGTGAGGATAGTTCGGATAATGAAGATTCAGAAAATTTGGATGCAGTGTGGGTTGGGGATACTCCTAGTCTAAATTATTCAGGTATTCAATTTTCCGTTGGATTTAGATCAATTGAATTTTAGTGAATCATACTAAATTTGTTTTATTTCCTTTTTCACTCTGGATCCCGCTTCAACAGACTTATCGCCTGAATCCCCATATTAAAAAAGTAACACAAGCATCCTGCTTGTGTTACAGTAAGAATGAGATCCCGGCTTTGGATGAGCAGGTTCAATAATTTCCCCTCCTTGGGAAAGGAGGGCCCGCCTGCCAACTAAATTTTACAAAAGCGGGCAGGGATGAGTCCAACAATGGATATTATTAAAAAATTCAAATCTTTTGCATAAGTACTCAATTTCTGAATCCATTTATTAATATTGGACTCAGGGGTGGTTCGCGGCTTCATATAGCTTTACTTATATCAATAGCTTTTTCATAAATAGCGGTGGCTGCTGATTGACTGTTTTTCAAATATGACCATATAATAATTTCAGGTTCCGTCATATTATTTCTCAGATGCTGACGAGGTTTCTTTGTGCTTTTTATATTGAAAATAGATTTTGTCATTTTTTCAAAACCTTCCCTGCATGTCATCCTTCATAAAACTCTATGTAACAGACCTTTTTTTCTCCCGTTTTCTCCCAACCACCCCTATTCTTCGCCAATTTCTTGGCTCAAAATTTTCCCCTCCTTGGGAAAGGAGGGGATGAGTCCAACAGTGGATACTACTAAAAAATTCAAATTTTTTGCATAAGTAC
>JASLLI010000096.1 GCA_030747125.1 Fidelibacterota bacterium
AATAGCATACCATTGTGAGCCATTAGTAATGCCGTTATTGAATCCGCCGCTTTCCATATTGGGATGGGCATCTGCATAGGTGCGGGAGATATGTACAAATAAATCGTCATCCGGTGAAGTAGAGTATGAACCTGAATTCGGTCCGTCGAAAGGATAATTAGCAACAAGGGCTCCTGTGTGCATATTTGCAGAAAGTACAAAGTGATGGTCCCAGGTCCATTCCATTACTGCTCTGGTTTCAGGCTGTCTGCCTGAAACAGTATTGCTCAGATCGGTAAATTGATCCGGAAAGTCTCTGTTCAGGTCAACTCCGTTTGCATTATAGCGGGAACCATTCTCAAATCCGTCAGGATTCATGGTTGGCATGATGAAAATATCCGTATTGTTGATTAAATCCGTTGCTCGCTGATTATTGCCGTAGCCTTCTACCAGCCACTCGATCAGATAAAGGGAAAGCTCTCTTCCAACAGTCTCATCGCCATGCATATTCGCCACATACTTAAACTCAGGTTCAATTTCGTTCACTCCGGGATTATCTGAAATCTCTATCACCCAAAGCTCTCTGCCCTGAACGGATTGCCCGATACTCTCCAGCTTGGTAATATCAGGGTATTGACCAGCGATGTCCTGCATAAAATCTGTGAGTTCATTGTAGTTATGATAATCCTCCATGGGATTGAAGGAATTACGGGTATTCGCTTTTAACTGTTCAAAATACAATTTAGCTTCATTGGGAATCTCCTTTATGTCAAATCCTAATTGGGAAATTTTAGCAAATTCCTCCTCACTTACAAAGGCGTGCACAGAATGATCTGTGCGGTGATGGTCAAGATCAATTCCCAATTCTACCAGTTGATGGAGATCAGAAATCTGCTCAAATGTGATTACCACCGTGGATTTATCCCCAAAGGCAAATACTAGGTAAACAGAAAATAAAATGGAAAAAATGTTTTTCATATCAATAATTTAATTAGCTGTAAAAACTATTTGAATTACTGAGGAGAAACCAATGTAGATGATGTAATAAGATGTATCATGTTCAATCCCTTCAGGGGTGTGGATTGGTATTGATGGAGATGAGTATGACTAAGGTTGAATTTTCTGACAGTTTCAATGATTCGATATCCAAAATTATTCAATACATATAACAAGGACAGAATCTATACCCAACTCTAATGGAATTCATTTGGTTAAGCCGTGGGAGGGGGAAATTATCCTAAATTTCCGTGATGAATTCTACTGAAAAAATATACCGTATCGAAGGGATGCACTGTGCAGGTTGTGTCGCCTCTGTAGAAAAAATCCTGCACAGAATGGATGATGTTGAGTCTGCAGCTGTAAATCTCCCCCTTGAAAATGTTAAAATTACTTTCACAAATTCGCTGTCAATTTCCACTCTAAATGAAGCTCTCACTAAAGGCGGTTATACCATTACGGGAGAATTTCATCCTGATATAAAGCAAAGCAAAGAAAAGGAAAGCAGCCAATGGAAATCCCGGCTAATAAAGACAGCATTACTGGGATTCCCCCTTTTTATTTTTTCCATGTGGGAAATGTTTGCGGGAAATACTCCTTCTGATGAATCTATTCTGATTCAATTTCTGCTTACGACACCTATTTTACTCATCAGCGGAGAAATTTTTCAAAACGGGCTTAAATCCCTTTTCAATCGGTCCCCAAATATGAACAGCCTTGTGGCTTTAGGAACAGGTGCAGCGTACTGCTATTCGCTGTTGTCGTCCTGGAATTTGATTCAGGATAATGGATGGGCAGGATTTGACCATCTGTATTTTGAATCTGCAGGTGTTATTCTGGTATTCATCACCTTAGGGAGATTCCTTGAGTCTAAGGCTAAAGCTGGTACAACGGAAGCCTTGTTGGAATTATTCAATCAGGCACCCAGAACAGGCTGGGTAGAAAAAAATGGTGAATGGATTGAGATGGAAGTGCATAAAATCAGCACTGGTGACAGGGTGATGGTAAAACCAGGCTTACAGGTGCCAGTAGATGGCTTGGTGCTGGAGGGAATTTCATCAGTTGATGAGTCCACCATAACAGGAGAGCCTATTCCGGTGGAGAAGAAAAAAGGGGATGGCCTGACAGGTGCCACCCTAAACCAGCGGGGTACTCTGATTATGGAAGCTCAGCAAGTAGGTGGAGATACGGTTTTTGCAAAAATCATTAAAATGGTGCAGGAAGCACAAAATACGAAAGCACCCATCCAAACTTTAGCAGATAAACTTGCAGCAGTTTTTGTCCCCATTGTTCTTCTTTTAGCCACCCTATCTTTCAGCGTATGGATCATGTTAGGTCAAGACTTCACCTTTGCCTTTAACATCCTTATTTCTGTTCTCATCATTGCCTGCCCTTGTGCTCTTGGATTAGCCACTCCTACCGCAATTGTAGTAGGTACCGGACTAGGAGCTAAACAGGGCATTCACTATAAATCTGCAGAAGCATTACAAGTTATGAGTGAAATACATTCAGTCATATTTGATAAAACAGGAACCCTTACCGTTGGCACCCCGAAGGTAATTGAATTTGAATCTGTATTATCTCACCATGAGTTTTTCAGTTATTTAGTATCTGTTGAAAGAGGCTCTGAACATCCCCTCTCTCATGCAATTGTTCAGGCAGGAAAGAAATATGAGATTACCCCTTTTTCCTGTAATGACAGCAGTGTTGTACCCGGTAAGGGAATTCAGGGAACTGTGGAAGGTAAAAAGATAAAAATTGGTACTCTGTCATGGATGGAAAAAAGTTCAATAGTCTATCCTCCGGAGAATGATACACTTGTTTCTACATGGGAAGAAAAGGGATATACCGTCACCCACCTGGCTATTGATAATAGCTGGAAGGGAATGCTTGCCATTGCAGATACACTGCGGAATGAGTCTAAATCAGTTATTCAAGAGTTGAACCGACAGGGTATTCATACACATCTGCTTACCGGTGATGGAAAATCAACAGCAAATTATATTGCAAGTGCATTGGAAATTCAACATGTGGATGCCGGATTGCTGCCTCAACATAAGGCAGAAAAAGTGGAAAAGATTCAGGAATTATATGGTAAGTCTGCCATGGTAGGCGATGGCATAAATGATGCTCCCGCTCTGGCAAAAGCTGATATTGGCATTGCCATTGGTTCCGGTACCGATGTGGCGATAGAAACTTCTGACATTGTGCTAATGCGTGATGACTTAAACCTGGTTACTCACTCCTGGAAGCTCAGTAAAAAAGTGGTTGGCAAAATAAAGCAGAATCTGTTTTGGGCATTTGCTTATAATGTTATTGGAATTCCGGTAGCTATGGGTTGTGTGTATCCTTATACCGGGTACTTATTAAATCCTATGCTGGCAGGTGCTGCCATGGCATTTTCATCAGTGTCTGTAGTGGGGAA
>JASLLI010000097.1 GCA_030747125.1 Fidelibacterota bacterium
GTAGCTACAGCAAATTACCAAAAAGATGATAAGGGGCAGGATCCCTCTACAATTTCAGCTAACTGGCTTGAGGACTCTCTACGAATAGACCTGACCAATCCTTTCATCAATTCAGTCCATTTATTGTTCAATGATGCCTACCCGGGAATTTATGATATGATATATGAGGCAAATGGCTATTTGAATACGGATTTATCCTATTTGACTATTTCAGAAAAAACCAGCAAATTTAGTACCATCAGTAATTTGAATCCGCGTTCTCTTCAGGATAGCCTTTACCATATTGCATCCTCAATTGGAGGTGATGTGAAAACTGCAACAATTGAGCTGAATATGGATTTGCGGGACCAGGCACAAAATTCAGGTAGCTGGAAAAAATCTGCTTATTATGCTTCCGTCTCACCGGATGCTGAAACGATAATTGAATCGCCGTCAGGGATTGCTGCAATCAACATTCAACCGGGGGTAGTCCTTACCTCTACTCCCATTTTTGTTCTTGAAAATGACCCCAAAGATGTATTTGACAGAAAGACTGACTCTCATGTTATCCTGTCGCCGGAAGTGTATCTGATCTGCCAATCAGAGTTTCTCACACCTGCTCGCATTGAGTTCCGCCCGGAATGTTTTATAGAGGAGTCTATCTCCCAATTGCAGCTGGTTATTTTACATGAGCAAGATTTTGAATGGACTGAACTGGAAAGTTCCCATGATGGCGAAACAGTTTCTGCAGCGATTACCTCCGCAGGGACATATGTCTTAGCAGGTAAAAGAGGAGTAAAAAAGGAAACACCTTCTCACTTTTCTTTGAAACCCAATTTCCCAAATCCATTTAACCCTTCTACCGTTATTCCGGTTGAAATGCCGGAAGCTGCGCATCTCAAAGCGGTAGTTTATGATTTACTGGGCAGAGAAGTTGCAGTACTGGCAAATGAAGTCTTTAAGGCGGGATATCATAATCTGACCTGGAGGGGTGATAAAAAAAATGGAAAATCTGCCGGATCAGGTATTTACCTTCTTCAGATTGAATCTGGCGGGGAACTCTATAGTGTAAAAATGGTATTGATGAAATGAGAATGCTGTTGATTACCGGAATGGTTTTCCTCTCTTTAGGATGCGAAGCATTATTAGAGCAAACCTCACCTTTGGAGGGGACATTTTTTATTGAGGATGGTTGGATCGCTTTTGAAACACAAAACTTTGACACTGCAGATAAACACTTTTCAACGGCAATCAGTCAAAATGAAACAGATTCTCTCATATTATTTCAGTCTCATGTAGGACTGGGTTGGACCAAACTCTATAAAGGCAGAGAAGTGTTGGAAACAGACGCACAGGGCTTCATCCATTATTCCGGCATTCAGTTCAAAATTGCACAATCCATAATGTCTGCAATGGAAGGGAATATGATGTATGATACTATTCCTGAGTTTATATTGAATAAAATTGACCTTAATGCAGGGCTGTCTTACCAGAATGCCTATATGGCAAGATTATTATCTCTCAATGGCACCCTTTGGGAATCAGCCAATTCTACTCTTTCTGACAGTATAAATCAAATGATTTTTGAAAGTATCAGCTATAGTGAAAACCTGGCAGAAGATTTCATTTTCAGGCATGATTCAAGTCTGGTTTTTCATGACATTGTGTTATTGAGAGTAGAAAATTACATTTTACTGGGAGATTTAACTTCAGCAACTACCCATTATAATGAGATGGATAAAACCACATTTTCTTTTGAAATTTCTGAGGAATGTTCCGTACCTATCACTGAAGAGAAAATTATTGAATGCACCTGCATTCTGATCAATCATGGAGACTGTCCCTTTGGAAACTAAAGCAATACATTTTGTTACAGATTTATTGAAGGGGGAAGAAAGTGAAAAATGCTATATTCCACTTCATACCCTATTGGAAAAAGGAGAAGGACTTTTGAAATATTTTTCTATTATCAGCATTTTCTTTTCACTTGCGCTGAATGCAAGTGAAAATACAGTTGAATTACCCATTGGACTCACCGAAGAGGAAAAGGGCAAACTCCATTTAATTGAAGAAATGGGACGCTCCACTGATCCGCCTCCCTTGCCTATAAGGAATATTGCCGAATATGAGCGCATGGAAGGCGTACTTATCCGCTATCCATTTGGAATTTCCACATCAATCATTCGTGAAATGGCAGAAGATATTACCGTTTATTGTCTGGTTTCCACATGGTCTGAAAGTTCAGCCTATAGTTCCATGAACAATGCCGGCGTAAATATGGACAATGTAGAATTTATCACCGGTTCAACAGACAGTTATTGGACCAGGGACTACGGCCCATGGTGGGTAGTTGACGGCAATGGAGATGTATCTGTTGTGGACTTTACCTATAACCGCCCCCGACCAAATGATAACCAGGCACCCCAAAAAATGTCTAATCATCTGGGAACCCCTTATTTTGCATCCGATATTGTGACAGCAGGCGGGAATTATATGACGGACGGCTATGGAATTGCTGCCTCATCCGATCTCATTTATGTAGAAAACAGCATGTCAAATGCGCAGCTTCATCAGGAAATGGAAGACTATTACGGTGTACACACCTATCATGTGGTTGATGATCCTAATAATACTTATATTGATCATATTGACTGTTGGGGAAAATATTTATCTCCCCATAAAGTACTTATAAGGGAAGTACCTACCTGGCATGCCCAATATGATGAGATTGAAGAAACAGCTGAGTATTTTGCCAATACCCTTACGGCATATGGTGAACCTTGGGAAGTGTACAGAGTGTATACAGGTTCAGACCAACCCTACACTAATTCCATCATATTAAATGAAAAGGTACTGGTACCCATCATGAATAATTCTTATGATGATGATGCGCTGGCAACATACGAAGAAGCAATGCCGGGCTATGAAGTAATTGGATTTACGGGATCTTGGGAATCCACCGATGCATTGCATTGTAGGGCTAAAGGAATTCCTGATTTAGAAATGCTTCAGATTTTTCATAATCCAATTAATAACCAGAGTGAAGCCCAAAATAGTTATCAGGTAGAGGCAATAATTGATGACCTGAGTGAAGCCGGCCTCATTTATGATGAATTAAAAGTTTTCTGGAAAAATTCAGGAATGAACAATTACTCAGAGGTTGGGCTGTCAGCCTGTCCTTGGGATATTGAAGACTGTTATCTTGCAGAAATTCCCGGTCAAACTGAGGATACGGAAATTCATTATTATATTCAGGCTGCTGATAATTCAGGTCGATTAGAAACTCTGCCCATTGCAGGATATTATGATTTCTCAGCTGTGGGCGGTACGCAAGCTCTTGAAGGCGATTTGAATATGGATGGGGTTGTGAATATTTTAGATGTTGTCACCATGGTAAA
>JASLLI010000098.1 GCA_030747125.1 Fidelibacterota bacterium
ATTTGAAAACGATTTCGAACGGGTTATCCGTAAAACATATCCAGAGATTGGTGAAATTAAAGAGAAGCTGTTTCAAAACGGTGCTCTTTTTGCCAGTCTGTCGGGGAGTGGCTCGACTGTGTTTGGTGTCTTTGATAACCGTGACAAGGCAGAAGCCTCAATGGAGAAATTCTCTCCATACCAGACCTTTCTTTCCTCTCCCGTTTTTCGTTAATAATCCAGCACATAATCACATAATAGTCAGATCCAATTGGGGGATCGTTCAATGGTAGGACACATGGTTTTGGTCCATGGGATCGGGGTTCGACTCCCTGTCCCCCAGCATAAATGAAGGTATTTACCGGCAGATCAAATCCCGAACTGGGGCAGGGCATAGCTGACAGCTTGGGCATTCCACTGGGCAAGCTGGACATTCAGACTTTCAGTGACGGAGAATTATCTGTGGCGTTTGAGGAAAACATCCGCAATGAGGATGTGTTCATTATTCAGTCCACAAATCCTCCCGCAGAAAATATACTGGAGCTCCTCCTTGTGTTGGATGCTGCCCGTAGAGCGTCTGCCCATAATGTAGTGGCAGTCATTCCATACTTTGGCTATGGCAGGCAGGACAGAAAAGACCGGCCCCGCGTACCCATTTCTGCCCGCCTCATGCTGGATATGATTACCGCTGTAGGGGTTAGCCGAATTATTACCATGGACCTTCACTCAGCTCAAATCCAGGGATTTGCAAATGCGCCCTTCGACCACCTCTATTCCAGAATGGTGTTGATGCAAAAACTAAAAGAGCTGGCATTGAATGAAGAGACAGGCGTGGTTCTGGCTCCCGATGTAGGCTCTGCGAAGATGAGTCAATCTTATGCAAAAAAACTGAATGTAGGATTTGCACTCATTGATAAACGCCGTCCCAAAGCCAATGAGGCTGAAGTAGCAAATTTGGTAGGTGATCTGAAAGATAAGAATGTGATTATCATAGATGATATGATTGACACTGCAGGAACCCTCTGCAATGCGGCACAGACAGCCATGAACGAAGGAGCTAAATCCGTCATAGCTGTAGCAACTCATCCTGTTTTATCAGGGGGGGCAATTAAAAAATTAAAGCAATCTCCTATTTCAAAGGTGATTGTATGTGATACCATAAAACTGAACGAAAATCAGGAATTTGAAAAATTGGAAATCATTTCTGTGGCAGAGGTTTTTGGTGAATCCATTAAAAGAATCGTGGAAGGAACCTCACTCAGTTCCATGTTCCATGATTTCAATTAGAAACCAGGAGTAAAACAATGGCAAACGAACATAAAATTGATTTAGAAAAAAGGGATGACACCACTAAGCAGGGAGTGAAACAACTCCGCAGGGATGGTAAAATTCCCGGTGTATATTATTCAGCAACCTCCAAGGCGAGCTCTCCCATTTTAATTACCCAACATGCCTATCATGAAGCGGTGAAATCCGGTGCCAGGATTTTCAATATTTCTGTAGGAGGAAAAAAACAGACAGTTTTGTTTAAATCTGTGCAATACCATCCGGTAACAGAACAGGTGCTGCATATTGATCTCTACGGTGTGAAAATGGACCAAGCGGTTACTATTAAAGTAGTAGTGCATTTAACTGGTGACGCCATTGGTGTTAAAGAAGATGGTGGTGTATTAAACCAAGCCACTAACGAAATTGAAATTCAATGTCTGCCGGGCGATATACCAGAATTTTTTGAAGCGGATGTTTCAGAGCTTCATTTGGGGGATTCCATAAATGTTGGCAGTATAGCCCTTGAAAAAAAGTTTACTCTCGTCACACCTGAAGATACGGTACTGGCTTCTGTAACTCATGCCATGAAAGAAGTTGAACCAGTGGCTGCCGTGGAAGAAGATGAAGCCTTCATGGATGAAGAAGGTGTTCCCGCTGAAGGTGAAGCAGAGGAAGGAGCTGCTGAAGAAGGCGGAGATGAAAAGGCAGAAGACTCTGAATAATGCAATTCCTGGTGGGACTGGGAAACCCAGGCGGGAAATATTCAGAAACGAAACATAACTTCGGTTTTTGGGTTTTAGACCAATTTACCCAAAACAGATCTTTGACATTTGAAGCTGGTAAAGGGGATTATCTCTTTGTGAAAAAGGACAACCTGCTTTGTTTAAAGCCTACATCCTATATGAATAACAGTGGAGTTCCCCTCTTTGAAGCAATGCAGTTTTTTAAAGCAACACCTGAGGATGTATTGGTAATCTACGATGACATTGATTTACCATTGGGGAATATCAGGTTCCGAAAAGGCGGCGGCAGCGGTGGACACAAGGGAATTGAGTCCATCATTTATCAACTGCGGTCTGAAGACTTTAATCGTCTGAGAATTGGCATTGCCACTGATGAAGAAATGAGACCGGCTGAACGGTATGTACTTACTCCTTTTAACAGCAAGGATAAAGTATTAAAAAATGAAATAATAGACAAAGCATGCGATGGGATAGACTATTTTCTTACGCATGAATTTAAAGAAACAATGAATCAATTTAATGAAAAAAATAAGAAAGGGTTAAATGAATAATCTCTATTTAGTGATTGGTGCAGGCGTGGTTGCCATGTTGTATTCCTTCTGGAAAACAAGCTGGATAAACAATCAGGACGAAGGTACTGACAGAATGAAACAGATCGGCACTAATATTGCTGATGGTGCTATGGCGTTCCTCAAAGCAGAATACCGTATTCTGTCTATCTTTGTGATTGCAGTTGCAGTACTGCTCAGTGTTGCAAATTCAGGCAAGGCTGACTCCAGTCCGCTTATCGCTTTGTCTTTTGTAGTGGGTGCTATTGCTTCCGGTTTGGCAGGATTTCTGGGAATGAAAGTTGCCACCAAAGCTAATAACCGTACTACAAATGCCGCTCAGCACAGCTTGGCAAAAGCTCTCAATGTTGCCTTTACCGGCGGTTCCGTAATGGGTATGTCTGTAGTGGGCTTAGGTGTATTAGGCTTAGGCGGATTGTTCATTTACTACACCTCTTTATATGGAAATGACGCCGTCAATATTAAGACCGTTTTAAATGTAATATCCGGATTTTCCCTGGGAGCATCATCCATTGCACTTTTCGCCCGTGTGGGAGGAGGTATATACACCAAGGCTGCCGATGTTGGCGCTGACCTGGTTGGCAAAGTGGAAGCAGGAATTCCAGAAGACCATCCCCTGAACCCTGCTACCATTGCAGACAATGTAGGAGACAATGTAGGCGATGTAGCCGGTATGGGAGCTGATCTCTTTGAATCTTATGTTGGCTCCATTGTAGGGTCAATGGTTTTAGGTGCATCCATTCT
>JASLLI010000099.1 GCA_030747125.1 Fidelibacterota bacterium
CTCTACCCTCAAAGTATTTATTATGATGATGTTCGTCTGAGATTGAGAGAGATTACCAGTTAAAACCAGGGAAGAGGAGACAGGAGGTAACCAGCCTACCCTACACAGTGCAGGAGTAGCAGGGGAGTTACCAACCATTAATAGGCAATCCTTTCACTCTGAGGAAAGATTGGTCACTTTAATTTGAAACTCGAATTTCCTTGTTCATAATCCATGGTTCATTTTTCATATACTACTCCAATATTTCCCTCCATTTTCTTGGGGACCTACTCGGCTTTGTTCTGGAATTCCCGTTACAATCACCATTATCAAAATTCCAATCTGCACAATTAAAATTCAGTTGTAGATCATTATCCCCTTCATCGCAGAAACCATCCCCCAACCAAGGATTTGGTTCTTCTGTACAGCCTCCGTCAAATAACCTAACACATAACTCTTCTGAAAAGTGAATTCCGGTGCAGTCCACCAAATTGCAGTCCTCTCCGTCAAAATTAAATTCACTGCAGTTTGTGTCTAAAAAATCACACTCCTCATCGCCAAGATATTCATTAAAGTCCACGCAGGTACCGCTGATAAGATCACAGAAATCATCCCCGGGGATTTCCCCTGCACAGTTGATTACTGTATTGTTATACATGGTATCAGCGTCACAGTCCACAAATTCACAGCTTGAAGTTCCGGCGATACAGTTTCCTATTTGGCTTTCTGGCAAACAGCTGAGTTGACGGGTACCAATATCAAGGAGCCCATTACCTGAAGTATCAGTACAGGTATAGGACAAATGTGCCGTTCCGTTGCACATATTATTACAGTCTAATTTTGCAGTGCCTCCGCAGGTGCTGTCGCAATCAAACTGGGTTCCCTGGCATAAGCTGTCGCATCCCCAGAGATAATTGAAGGTGACACCGGTAGTACCACCGGTACAATGGTTGCAATCATCTGGTATTGCGTTCCCTCCAATTACTCCCTGGCAGTCTGCGGCTGGAGGGAGGGTTGGTTCAATACAGCTGTTTATCAGAAGGAACAGAAAAATTCCCCAATAAACTGATGGGTGTATAAATAATTTCATAATTCTCTTTAATATGGTGATTATTCCTCTAAACTCATGCAGGATATACTCATTAAATTATTAAGGATAATTCTAATTAAGAAATAGTAAAGCAATATAAAATGAATCAAATTTTTACCCTTTTACTTTTTTTGGGAAGTGCATTTTCCCAAAAGCTGCTCATTCCCATGGATCAGGTGCAGACTGACCATTTAAAAGCATACGGTGTAGCCTTCTGGTCACTTCAGCAGGGCGAAAATGTGGACTGGCTCTTAAATTATAGAGGTGGATCATTCATGATTTCTCACAATAGTATAAGTGAACGGGAATGCAAAATAAGAGGGGTGCATTATGAACCGATTAATGCAGGTACCTTAAGCAGCATCTTCGCCATTATAGAAGAAAATAATATGGATATGGTACTTTTGGAAAAAGCTCCTGACATTGCCGTCTATTCTCCTCCTGATAAGCAGCCCTGGGATGATGCTGTCACCCTGGCCCTCACCTATGCTGAAATTGAGTATGAAGTGGTATTTGATGAAGAAGTCCTCACCGGAAAATTAAAGGACTATGACTGGCTGCATCTGCATCATGAGGATTTTACGGGGCAATATGGTAAATTTTATAAAAACTATCATAATGCAGGCTGGTATAAAAACATGGAATTTCAATTTCAGGCAACTGCTGCAAAATTTGGATATGCCAGTGTTCACACTCTGAAAAAAGCGGTTGCAGCAAAAATTAAAGATTATGTACAAAACGGCGGATTCATGTTTGCCATGTGTTCAGCCACTGACTCCTTTGATATTGCGCTTGCAGCTCATTCAACAGATATTGCCGGCTCCGTTTATGATGGAAGTCCTGTTGACCCTGCATATACGCAGAAAATGGACTTTTCCAATTCTATAGCCTTCGAAAATTACAATCTCTATACCAATCCCATGACTTACGAATATTCCACTATAGATATACCTCCAAGCCACCGCCCTGTAACTAAGGGAGCAGAGGCGGACTATTTTACCTTATTCGAATTTTCAGCGAAATGGGATCCTGTACCTACCATGCTGACACAAAATCATGTAGCAGTAATAAACGGCTTCATGGGACAAACTACAGGGTTTAACAGAAACACCCTGAAAAATCATGTATTAGTGATGGGTGAAGTGGAAAATGATGCCATGGTAAAGTACATCCATGGAAATGTAGGCAAAGGTACCTTTACCTTTTTAGGAGGCCATGACCCTGAAGATTACCGTCATTTTGTAGGCGACCCCCCAACTGATTTATCTCTACATCGCAATTCTCCGGGATACCGTCTCATTTTAAATAATGTATTATTTCCTGCTGCCAGAAAAAAGGAGAAAAAAACCTGATAGACGGGTGGAAAGAAATATGGAAAGAGGAGAAAGGAGTTTATAATTGTTAATGGTTAATTATAAATTGTTAATTCCGAATAAATAATGGTGAATGATGAAGTAAGGTAATTCTTTTGTGGGGTGAATTTATTAATGAAAAATGAATTGGGAGCCATTACATTATAAATTTAGA
>JASLLI010000009.1 GCA_030747125.1 Fidelibacterota bacterium
GGGCATATCCTAAACCATAATTTTCCCTCAATATGATGTGCAGGGAATGAGAATAATTTTGTTTCCCTTTAATTCTAAATTTCCCTGTGCAGCGTACTTCAAAACTGAAGTAAACTTTCCCCCTCATTCAATCTTCTGATTTTACACTATCATGGCTATCAAGGAACTGGATAAACTCTATCAACCAACAGAGGTAGAAAACCGCTGGTATTCAGTTTGGGAAGAACAGAATATTTTTACTCCAAATGATTCAAAGGATGAAACCTTCACTTTGATGATTCCACCTCCCAATGTTACCGGAATTCTCACCATGGGCCATGTCCTCAACAATACCATTCAAGATGTGCTGGTACGCCGTGCCCGTATGCAGGGAAAGTCCACCCTCTGGCTGCCGGGGACCGACCATGCCTCCATTGCAACAGAAGCCAAAGTGACACGCCAATTAAAAGAGCAGGGGAAAAATAAAAGGGATATTGGCAGAGAGGAATTTCTCAACCATGCCTGGCAATGGAAAGATAAATATGGCGGCATCATCATTCAGCAATTGAAGAAACTGGGTGCATCCTGCGACTGGAGCAGAGAAAAGTTTACCATGGATGAAAAATATTCCCGTGCCGTTTTGGAAATTTTTGTCCGTCTCTACAATGATGGACTTATCTATCGTGGTGAACGCATCATAAACTGGGACCCGCAAGGGCAGACTGCCTTGTCTGATGAGGAAGTCATCTACAAAGAAACACAGGGTCATCTCTGGTATTTCCGTTATCCTGTTAAAGACTCTGAAACACATCTTGTGGTTGCAACCACCCGACCGGAAACTATGCTGGGTGATACAGGAGTTGCAGTGAACCCAAAGGATGATCGGTATTCAGACTTAGTGGGTAAAACCGTAATACTCCCCATTGCTAATCGGGAAATCCCCATATTTGCCGATGACTATGTGGATATGGAATTCGGGACAGGATGTGTAAAAGTGACTCCCGCTCATGACCCTAACGATTTTGACATGGGGCAGCGGCATGATCTGGAAATTATCAATATCATGCATCCTGATGCTGTTTTGAATGACAGGGCTCCGAAAGGATATAATGGATTAGACCGTTACGAGGCTCGAAAGAAAGTGGTAGAAGAATTGGAGGGGATGGGTCTGGTTGAAAAAATCGAAGACTATGTCCACTCAGTTGGTCACTCTGAAAGAACGGATGCAGTCATTGAGCCATATTTATCCAAACAATGGTTTGTAAAAATGGAGTCTCTGGCTGCTGATGCACTGAAAGTAGTCACCGAAGGGAAGATAAAGTTTTATCCTCAACGCTGGGTGAAAACCTATAATCACTGGTTGGAGAATATTAAGGACTGGTGCATCTCCCGGCAGCTCTGGTGGGGGCACCGCATTCCTGTCTGGTATTGCTGCGGGAATGATGAAGGACAGTGCCAGCTGGACTGCAAAGAACCAATAGTTTCTATTGAACCTCCTGATTCCTGCCCCACCTGCGGCAGTAAAGACCTTTTTCAGGACCCTGATGTATTGGATACCTGGTTTAGTTCATGGCTGTGGCCCTTTGCCACTTTAGGCTGGCCCGATGATACCAAAGACTTGAAAAGATTCTATCCCACTCAAGATTTGGTTACAGGTCCGGATATAATCTTCTTCTGGGTTGCCCGGATGATTATGGCAGGATTGTATGTAAACAAAGAAATTCCCTTTTCAAATGTCTATTTCACGGGAATCATCCGTGATGAAAAGGGCAGAAAAATGAGTAAGTCTCTGGGGAACTCACCTGATCCATTAGACTTATTTGAAAAGTATGGCGCTGATGCGGTGCGAGTATCTGTTCTTCTCATCGCTCCCCAGGGTCTAGATATCCTTTTCTCAGAAGAAAGACTGGAGCAGGGCAGAAACTTCATGAACAAGCTTTGGAACTCCGCCCGCTTTGTTCTCATGAATTTACCTGATGGATTACCTCCGGAATTAAACTCATTTGATGCAGATAAGCTGGATGACTCTGACCGTTGGATTCTCTCTAAATTGAACAGGGTAATGGGTGAAGTAGATCATGCGTACACAGAGTATAAGCTGAATGAAGCTATCAAAAAGGTCTATGATTTCACCTGGGGGGATTTCTGTGATTGGTATATAGAATTTGCCAAAACCCGTTTTTACGGGTCTGATGATGCAGACTATCAAGCTGCACAAATTGTTTCTGTACATGTGATCAGGGAAATTTTAAAACTCCTTCATCCCTACTGCCCTTTTATAACAGAAGAATTATGGAATAGTTTTAAAAGGGATGAAGAGCCTTTACTAATTTCAGTAGCATGGCCTGTTGCAGATATTCAGCAAATTAATGAAAAAACTGAGAGGGATATTCAGTTGCTCATGGAGATAATTACTGCAGTAAGAAATATGCGCTCATCTCTGAATGTATCTCCCGGTAAAGTTGCCAATCTCATTGTTCGCGGAGATAGTGAACTCTGTGCTTCCATGAACCGCCAAGCTGATTACCTCCGCCGCCTGGCAAAACTGGACAGTATTGAAATGGGTACACATAAGGAAAAACCTGATCAATCCTCAACAGCAGTGGTGCAGGGATTAGAATTGTTTCTCCCCTTGGAAGGTTTGATAGATATATCCACAGAAATAGGCCGGTTGGAAAAACAAATCACCGATATGGAAGGCAGACTTAATGCTGTTTCCCGCAAATTGGATAATGAAAATTTTGTAAACAGGGCACCTGAAAATGTGGTGACACATGAACGGAAGAAGCAGGAGGGATATCAATCAGATCTGCATAAACTCAGGCAAAACCTGGAAGCCCTCCAAATCTAAATTTATAACTTTTGCTGATGACTTCGGCAACCACTTATTACCAAACCAATATAGATACAGATATTACTTATCTGAAGGGCGTTGGGCCGCAGAGAGGCAGAGCATTAAAACAGTTCGGTATCGAAAATACAGGCCAACTCCTGTATCACTTTCCCCGGCGTTATTTAGACCGCACCAATATCAAAAAAATCAACCAGGTTAAAATTGGCGAAGAAGCTGTTCTCATCGGGAAGGTGGAATCTTTCGGATTAAAACAGGCAGGCAGGCGCAGGTTTTTTCAATTAAATATGGATGATTCATACGGTTACCTTAGTTGTGTCTGGTTCAACGGTATCTCCTGGATTTCAGATAAATTTCAGATTGGTGACAATATTGCTGTTTTTGGTAAAATTGAATTTCGAAACGGATTCCAGATAATTCACCCTGAATTTGACATTCTGGAAGAAGGAGAAGACCCGGTAAATACAGGGAAAATTCTTCCTCAATATGCATCCACGGCAGGCTTGAAGTCTGTGGGGTTAGACAGCAGGGGATTCCGTAAAATCATCAATATTGCACTGGAGTTGGTATCCTCTCAAATTATTGATTATTTCACCCCTCCTTTTCGCGAAGAAGAAGAACTTTACTCCTTAATGGATGCACTCCTTCAAATTCATAATCCTACAGATGCCCATCATTTACAATCTGCAGTTTACCGATTAAAATATGATGAACATTTCTTTTTACAGCTTCTCATGGCATTAAAAAAAATGAAGAGAGATGATCAACGGGGAAGAGTCTTTTCAAAGCGGGGTGAGTATGAAAAACTCATTTTTGACCAACTTGACTTTTCCCTTACCTCAGCCCAGATTCAGGTGCTGAAAGATATCCGCAATGACTTAGGCAGCACTACACCAATGAATCGCCTGATCCAGGGAGATGTAGGTTCCGGAAAAACCATCGTAGCTATTCTGGCAGCTGCCATTGTAGTAAGTCATGGCTCTCAGGTTGCAGTGATGGCGCCTACTGAAATTTTAGCTGAACAGCATTTTAAAAGTTTTGAATTATTTTGCAAGCCAGCAGAAATGAAAATCGCCTTGCTCACCGGAAATCTGAAAAAAGGGGAAAGGGAAGAAATTTACAACGGATTACAGAATGGTCATATTCAGATGGTGGTGGGTACGCATGCCTTGATTCAGGAGGGAGTATCTTTTCAGGATTTGGGGATGATTATAGTTGATGAACAGCATCGTTTTGGTGTTGAGCAAAGAAAAGCCCTCATAGATAAAGGCTACTCACCGGAAGTTTTAGCACTTACTGCCACCCCCATTCCCCGCACTTTGGCATTTACCATTCACGGGGATATGCAGATTTCCATTATTGATGAACTTCCCAAAAACCGCCTGCCCGTTATTACAAAAGTTGTGGAACCCTCCCGCATGGAAAAAGTTTATGATTTCATGCGAAAGGAAATGGATGCAGGCAGGCAATGCTTTGTAATTTTCCCCATCATTGAAGAATCAGAAACGCGGGACTGGAAAGCAGCCGATACGGGCTTCAAACATCTCAGTACCTCCGTTTTTCAAAATTACCAATTAGGATATATCCACGGGAAAATGAAAAAAGAAGAACGGGATGAACAAATGGCAGCTATGGCTGATAACCATATTCAATGCTTAGTTGCCACTACTGTGGTTGAAGTTGGAATTGACATCCCAAACTCCACGGTAATGGTAATCGAAAATGCTGAACGGTTTGGCTTAACCCAGCTACATCAATTACGGGGTAGAATCGGCAGAGGCAGTCATCAATCTTATTGTATTTTGGTAAAACACGGCGACTCTCCGGAATCTGTACACAGACTGCAAGTGATGGAATCAACTACTGATGGTTTTAAAATTTCTGATGAAGATTTAAAATTAAGAGGTCCGGGAGAGTTTTTTGGCAAGAAGCAGCATGGTTACATCAAATCAAAAATTGCCAACTTTACTGAAGATGGTGCCATCATCAGACAAACACGAAAAAGGGCATTTGACTTAGTTGCCAATGATCCAAACCTCCAATTGGAAAGAAATCAAAAAATCAAGGAACAATTTATAGAAAATTACCGGCATATGCTGGAATTTGTCAACATTAACTAAAATCCAATGAACAATACCAATAAAATATTAGCAGGGATTACCTTTTTATATTCCCTCGTCATATACATACTCACCATGGCTCCCACTACCTCCTTTTGGGATTGCGGAGAATTCATAGCTACTTCCATCATTATGGGCGTTCCCCATCCTCCGGGTACACCTCTCTATCTGCTTTTAGGGAACTTCTTTTCACAACTCCCCACTTTTGATGATTTAGGGGCGCGGGTGAATCTCATCTCACCCCTCTTTAGTGCATTTGCTGTTATGTTTCTCTACCTCATCATCGTGCAGTTAATCGAGGAATACCGTGGCAAGGTAAATAGCTGGCCTGACGGACTTATCACCTATGGTAGTGCGCTCATAGGAGCATTCACATTTGCAGTTACAGATTCACATTGGTTTAATGCGGTGGAGGCAGAGGTTTATTCCCTCTCTACCTTTTTCACCAGTATAGTGGTCTGGCTTATATTGAAATGGAGTAAAAATTCAGGGCATTCCGGAAATGTGCGTTACATTCTCATCATCGCCTATATGTTTGGTCTCGCCATTGGAATTCACTTATTGAATCTGTTGGCATTACCCTTTATTGCCCTCATCATTTATTTCAATAAATACGAATTCAAATGGAGTACCTTCCTGTATACCATTCTCTTCACTTTGGGAATATTCATGATCATTTACTTAGGCATTATTAAAGGGATTCCAAATCTTGCCAACAGCTATGGTTTGACAGTGCCTGCCCTTATCGTTCTGGGAATATTTGGAATAACCGCATACGCCGTAGTGAAAAGACATCCTCAGTTTTCCACTTTACTCGCCTGCCTGATACTCATTATTGTAGGCTTTTCAACCTATACAACCATATTCATTCGTGCAACCCAACACCCTGCTATTAATGAAAATAATCCTGATTCTTTAGAAGGGGCATTGGCGTACATGAACCGTGACCAATACGGCGACTGGAAAATTCTTGACCCTGCCTTTACATTAGCACGGGCAGAATGCTCTTATTCTTCCCGCTGGACAGAAAACAAAAATAATCCAACTTCTAAAGAAGAATTAAACTTCCTTTGGAACTATCAAATCAAAGAAATGTATCTGCGCTATTTTGCCTGGCAGTTTATTGGTAAAGAAAAACACGAAAACCGTAGCTGGGAACTGGTAACTCTGAAGGGTGATCTCATTAAAAAATTAAGAGGAATTGACTGGGGAAGGTACGGTCTGCCGTTGCCTCTCCTTTTCGGGCTTGTGGGATTGGTGTTCCATTTTAGTCGGGACTGGAAAAGAGCATTGGCAGTCCTCTCACTGTTCCTCGCAACAGGAATCATGATTATTCTCTATCTAAACCAATATGATCCGCAGCCACGAGAGCGGGATTATTCCTATGTAGGTAGTTTCTTTACTTTTTCAATCTGGATTGGAATCGGGGTTGCAGCCTTGCAGGAGAAAATCCGTGAATGGCTGGAAGGGGTTGAAATTGCCGCATTTGTGTCCATTGGACTGACGGGAATTGTTTTTGTGGCTATGCCTATTTCTATGCTGGCAAAGGACTTTAAAGAGCATAACCGTGATGGAAATTATGTAGCCTGGGATTATGCCTACAACATGCTTAATTCCTGTGAGCCTAACGGAATTATTTTCACAAACGGGGATAATGATACCTTTCCCCTTTGGTATATCCAGGAAGTGGAGGGAGTCCGTAAAGATGTACGGGTAGTGAATTTAAGTCTGCTGAATACACCCTGGTATATTGAACAATTGAAGAACGAGCCTCCGCAACTTCCATTGCAGCTGAAAGATGAGAGCATACAAAAACTGGATCCGGTCTTTGGTACCGCCTACGCACTGAATAAATGGACGGCTAAATGGAATGAGTTGAAGTCTATGTACAATGAGTTTACCAAAGCGCAGTATGGTACTCCTTATTCTGTTGCCAATTTTGGAATTTTAAATAATTGGGGTCCGACTGAAGCCACCATTGGCAGCGGGGATGAAAAGTTTCAATGGAATATCTCCCCTAAACTGAGTAATTATCTGCGTGTTCAGGATATTATGATACTGCAAATTCTGGAAGATGCCATGGCAACCAGACCAGTTTATTTTGCAGTAACCGTAGCACCTGGAAACCGCTTGGGTTTGGATAGCTATCTGGAGATGGAGGGGTTGGTATATCGTGTAACTTATGAAAAAGATAATGGACGGTCTTCCATGCCGCGGTTGAACTTTGACAGAATGGTACAGAATATTTCTGAAGCTCCGGATTATGAGAACAAAATTGTAAACTCTGAAGATTATTTAGAACATATAAATGCTGGAAACGGCATTTACCGCTATACCAATTTAGATAATGGAGAAGTCTTTTTTAATGAAAACATTCAACGGCTGATTCAAAATTACCGCTCCAGTTTTTTACAATTAGGTCTTGAAAAATTATATTCCGGCAATGAGGATGATAAAGAAACCACATTGGAACTATTAGATAAAATGGAAGCGTATTTCCCCACCGCTGTCATCCCCACTACCGACGCTGATTTGGATATTCAAATTGGCAGAATATATAAACAGGCAGGCAAACCGGAGGAATTAAAAGAACGCCTTTCTCAGGTAGTTGAACGGGAAGATGTAAGTCTGGAAACCCAAATGTATGTGGGGCAAATCTACTTAAATGAATTTCAGGATTATGAAGCGGCAATATCCCATTTTGAGAGTTTGTATAATGCGTATCCTTATATTTCAGATTTTCTCTATACATTGGTGCAAGCCTATGCAAAAGCTGACCGCATGGAAGATGCAAAAGAAAAACTGGATTTATGGCTCATGTCTCACCCAAATGATTCACAGGCTATGGATTGGCTTTCCATATTAAATCAAACGGTACAATAATGTCTGCTGACCTCTCAGTTCCTTTGGTTTCAGTTGTTATTCCCCATTATGGGGGACGGGATATTCTCAATAAATGTCTGCAGTCTTTGGAAAAATCTACCTATCCCAACCTTGAGATAATATTGGTAAATAATGCTTCTCCTGATGACAGCGTCGAGATGGTAAATAAAAGTTTCCCTCGGGTAAAGATAGTGGAGTCCACTGAAAACCGTGGTTTTTCCGGAGGCTGTAATCTGGGAGCGAAGGAAGCAAAGGGGGAATACCTCCTCCTATTAAACAATGATACACTTCACGAAGCGGGATGGATTGAACTCTTAGTGAGCATTTTGGATACAAATCCAAATATTGCATCTGTGCAACCGAAGATTAAGAATGTGGATTCCCCTGAATATTTTGACTATGCCGGTGCATGTGGTGGCTATATGGACTGGCTCTGCTTCCCTTTTGCCAGGGGCAGAATTTTCAGCATGGTAGAAAAAGATGAGCAGCAATATGAGACTGCAGAAAAAATATTCTGGGCATCCGGTACCGCCTTTTTGACACGAAGTTCAGTTTACCAAAAACTCAATGGATTGGATGAGACTCTTTTCGCCCACATGGAAGAAATTGACTATCATTGGAAGTCTCAATTAGCTGGATTTGAAGTGTGGGTGGAACCTCAATCGGTAATTTACCATCATGGTGGTGCAACTCTGCCAAAGTCCTCTCCCCAAAAAACCTATTTGAATCATAGAAACAGTTTGATTTTACTCCTCACTAATAAATCGTGGGAAGATACCATCACTGCCGTTTTCCCTCGAATGATTCTGGAATTTACCGCTTTTGTATCTGAATTATTAAAGCTGAACATTTTTCATGGATTTGCTATTTTACGCGCATGGATATGGGTCATCATTCATCCGGCATATTTACTTTCCCGGAGAAAGTTTTTAGCTGAGCATGCAGGGTTTTCACCATGTTTGCTGTTTTCAGAAAGTATTGTGTTAGCATTCTTTCTCAGGGGGAAAAAGACTTTCAATGAATTAAATTATCATCCTGTATAATCTTCGATGAATAAACCTACAAAATTTATCATTCATAATTTGTGGTGGCTGGTTCCCCTTTCCATCACTGTGTTTTTCTGGCAGCATACCTTTTCTATTTTGCTGTTGCTGAGTGTTGCTTACATTGGCAGAATCATCTTGAACCCGGTAGTGAAATTCCTTGAGAATCACTTTGGTAACAGAAAATGGGCTGTGGCAATAACCACTCTCACTGTACTTGTTCTGTTAATATTTTTATCCGGATCCCTTTGGCCTGTCATTGCTAAACAAATAGTTTCCTTTCAATCTTTCCTTACCATGGAATCCTTTTTCAGACTTCAGGAAAAATTACTGTTTATTTCTGAAAAGTTTTTACCCACTGCTCTTTTTGAATTTATAACGCAAACCTTTAATAATCTGGACTCAGCCATTTCAGATGTCTGGGCACTTGCGTTGGAAAATATTAAAAAGGTATTGGGCAGTGCAGGAAGTCTTGCCTTTGCATTAGGTTCTGCATTTTTATCCTTTCTCATTGTTTTGGTGTTCACCATCTTCTTCCTTTTGGAGGGAGACAAATTCAGAAACACATTAGTCATGACTGTCCCCGGGAAATACTATGGACTCACCAACTCCTTGATTGAAAAAATTGCATCACAGGTACATTCTTATATCCGAGGTCAATTACTGGCAGCACTATCCGTAGCTGTCACCTCCATTATTGGGTTATACTTTCTCCAATGGGTTACCGGAATTTCCATTCCCTATACCATTGTCATTGGGCTTACAGCCGGTCTCTTTAATCTCATTCCCTTTGTGGGACCGGTAATGGGGATGATTCCTGCCGTTATTCTCTATCTCATCACAGATCAAACCATGCCCCTTTCCATTTTCTATGTTTTATTGATTTTAGGAGTGTTCGGAATTGTGCAGCTCATTGACAACCTGGTCATGTCTCCTTATATTCTGTCAGGTTCGGTGGGACTGCATCCCATGCTGGTGATTATTCTGGTTTTACTTGGTGGTTCAATAGGCGGTATTGTAGGTATGCTGCTGGCAGTTCCTCTGGCAGCTATATTAAAAGTTGTCATTGAAGAGCTCATTCAGGGATTGAGAAAATTAGAAAAAACCACCTGAATTAGGTTTTTATGTCCCCGGTTTTTTCCATTACCTCACATTGTGGATCTACCTCCGCCCGTTCGGGAATTCTCACTACGGACCATGGTGAGATTAGCACTCCATTCTTCATGCCGGTTGGAACCTATGGAGCAGTCAAAACTCAATCATCAGAAGAAATTGCTGAATTCAGTACCATTTTATTGAGTAACACTTACCACCTCTATTTAAGACCTGGAACTGAAATTTTACAAAAAGCTGGAGGTCTCCATGGCTTCATGAATTGGGACGGCGCTATACTTACTGACTCTGGTGGCTTCCAGATATTCAGCTTAGAAGGATATCGAAAAATAAGTGATGACGGAGTAACCTTTCGTTCACATTTAGATGGTTCTGAACATCATTTCACTCCGGAAATAATTGTGGATATCCAACGCATCATTGGCTCAGATTTTATGATGATGTTAGATGTGTGTCCTCCCGGTGATGCCGATCATCAAACCTGGATTGATGCATTGAACACTACTACTAAATGGGCAAAACGGGGAATGGATCATTATAGGGCTACTGAACCTTTATACGATCATGCACAGGTTTTAATTCCGGTGGTGCAGGGAGGAACTAATAAGGAGCTTAGGAAACAGTCTGCTTTAGAACTTAACGAATTAGAGGCAGATGCCTATGCCATTGGCGGACTTGCAGTTGGTGAACCAAAACCAGAAATGCTGGAAACGGTGGAATGGATGGATGAATTCCTGCCTAAAGAAAAACCCCGTTATCTTATGGGAGTGGGCACCCCTGCTGATCTGGTGCGCAGTGTTGCGAGGGGAGTGGATATGTTTGATTGTGTCATGCCTACCCGTAATGCCCGTAACGGGCAGTTGTTTACCTTTGATGGTAAAATGAATATTAGAAATGCCAAATTTAAAAATGACTTTTCCCCCATTGATGATAGTGGAATTTCACCCTTGTCATCCGAATATACAAAAGCCTATCTCCATCACCTCTTTAAGACTGAAGAAATATTAGGCTACCGCATTGCCACACAGCATAACTTGCGTTTTTACATTCACCTTATGCAAACCATGCAGGAGGAAATTAACAATGATAATTTTGAAAAATGGGCAAAGGGGTTTTTGGTGAAGTATGATGGAGGTAATATTTAATTCTATCCATCCGAATGGCTATAACCTGTTATATGTATAGGCTTTTATAAATTTACAAACTTATCTGTATATTCCACCAATTTAGCAGCAATTCCTTTTTCCGTCATGGAATGACCTGCATCCTGCACCACTTCAAAATCTGCTTCCGGGAAGGCTTTATGCAGCTCCCAGGCAGAGAGCATGGGGCAGACTACATCATAGCGCCCCTGCACAATAACTGTGGGGATATGCCTGATCTTCTCAATATTGTCCAGCAGCCATTCATCGGTGTCGAAAAATCCACGGTTAGTAAAATAATGGCATTCGATGCGGGCAAAGGCTTCAGCTACTTTTGTATCTTCAAAAGCATGGAGTGATTCCTCTGATTGAAAAAGTTTACTGGTACTGGCCTCCCAGATTGACCAAGCTTTTGCAGCTTCAATTCGCACAGTATCATCTTTTGAGGTAAGCCTTTTATAGTAAGCCGCTACCAAATTATGACGCTCATTTTCCGGGATAGGTTTCAGGTAGTGTTCCCAGGCATCGGGATAGATATTGCTCGCCCCCTCCTGATAAAACCAGTCTATCTCCTTCTTACGGATCATAAAAATTCCACGCAGTACCAATGCTTTACATCTGTGGGGTTGAGTAATGGCATAACTGAGGGACAGAGTTGATCCCCAGCTGCCACCAAAGACTACCCATTTTTCAATGCCTAATTGTTCACGAATTTTTTCAATGTCGCTTACTAAATCCCAAGTGGTGTTTTCTTTGAGTTCAGCATGCGGTATGCTTTGGCCACATCCCCGCTGATCAAAAATGATGATGCGATATTTTTCTGGATTGAAGTACTGCCGGTAGATAGGTTCGATGCCTCCTCCTGGACCGCCATGCAGAAAAATCACCGGCTTTCCATCAGGATTGCCTGATTCTTCAACATGGATGGTGTGGAGGTCAGAGACTTTCAGTTTGAAATCGTTAAAAGGTTCAATTTTAGGGTAAAGTGCTTTCATATACTCCATTTTATTTTAAAGTTTTCATTCTGAAAACAGTGAAGAATCTCAAAATTTTATTATTACTTAATAGGTAGAGATTCTTCGTTTTATTCAGAATGACAGTAATCTGTTAATACATTCTCTTTTTACACACTCTGTTTTTCAGAGGTTTTCCTGAGAGATACCGATTTAAATTATCTGCAAATTGTACTACTACATCCTGCTGATACTCTGGAAAATTCCCTGAAATATGAGGCGATAAAAATACATTGTCTAATGCAAACAATGGACTTTCTTTTGGCAGAGGTTCATTTTCAAATACATCTAGGGCTGCTCCTGCTATGGTATTACTTTTGAGTGCATCTATTAATTCGGTTTCGTTTATTATTTCTCCTCGAGCAATATTGATTAAAATTGCTGATGGTTTCATTTGGGATAATTGCATTTTACCAATCATATTTCTGGTAAGTGGAGTCAGTGGGCAGGCAACTACCACATAATCACTTTCCTTTAAAAGATGATCCAACTGAGATACGGGAATAAGTTCATCTACTGTTTTTTTATGTTCCACTTTTTTCTGCAGTCGGCGGGTTGCAATGACTTTCATGTCAAAGGCTTTGGCTTTTTTTGCAACGGCTTTTCCTAAGGCACCAAATCCAATTATCCCTACTGTTTTGCTTTTAAGTTGAATAGTTTTTCGTGCCAGTTCCCATTGAGTCCATTTTCTTTCCTGTTTGAATTTTTCACACCCCTTAAATTGTTTGGACAAATACAACATCATTCCCATCACGAACTCTGATACGGGTCCTGCATGGACTCCGCCTGCATTGGTAATTATGGTTTTACTATTCAACAGAGAGGTATGCAGACTTTGCTCAATACCTGCATTGCCAAAATGTACCCATTGCAGTTTGTCAGTAGCCTTGTAAAATTCCTCTTCTCCTAAATAGTAGGTGGTGAGAATTTCCAAATTGGGGATTTCCCGGATTAATTCCTTATTGGTGGGAATATGGATAAATTCCATTCCATTTTCAGATTGAAGATTGGACTTCAATTCAGAGAGCAAATATTGATATTTTTCAGGATTTTTGGTAAGTTGAATGCCAATTTTCATTCATTAGGTAAACTTAATTGTTGGGGACATCCGGTCCAAGATGCTCAAGGATGAGTTGCAAATTCCCTAATTTATTTAGGATAATTGATGTACCTCTTCCCTTGCCTTCAGCAGGTGTACCATTGATGGTTCCACTCTAATGAAAATTAAAAAGAAAGGCTGCATAGTCATTTTTTTTCTTACTACCATTTTCTTATGATATATACTTTCTTAATTTTTCAAACAACTGATGGGTTGCTTCCACATCCCGCATCACATAGTCATTCACTGCATCAATATTGCCCTCTTCAAATGCCCTGGCTACAGTCTCGCCTTTTACCTCCCCTTCTTTAGGTGAGGGGATTCCGAAAGACCTACAGGCCACATCCATACTGATTGCATTGTAGTTATTCCAATTGCAGAGGAACATCATGAGGTCAATATGACTTTTATAGGAAAATCGGCGCAGGTCTTTAAAATTATAATTCTGGATATTAATACCATGATGGGCAGCCCTGATGATAAGGAAAGGAATATCAAATCCCAGTCCATTATAATGGACGAACCGCACGCCTTTTGTACCGGAATGGTTAATTATATCGAAAAATGACTGCAAGGTTGCTTCTTCGTTGGCATCACAGATTACCTTGTCCCTTGAGCTACCATCCTCCTGAAGCCAACGCAGTCCAACACAGAGAAGTTTTCCAAAGAAGGGAGACGTTGAGCGGATGAGTGATTCTGCATTTTCGGGGTCATCGCCAGTGCGGTCAATATGTGCTTGCACTTTTTTTGATATCACTTCCTCCACCTCTTCATCTAAGGGAGGTCGGGGAATGGTTTCAATGTCTAAGATGAGGTAGGCCAAGGTTTATCCTTTTTGATACATTTTAAATAAAAAATTGAGTAATAAATTTAATGGGATTCTTCATTGATTCTTTATTTTTGTTTAGTTCAAAAAGAATAAAATCGATAAATTGGTTGAGTGAAGAAAGATAAGATTAAATAGTTTGTTTACTATAATTCTATATATTAAGCTTTTGACTGTAACTAAATATTATATTTTTTATTAGCATGCATAAATTCACAAAACAGCCACATAAAATTAGTGGGAATAACCCAATAAATGACAATAATAGAGTTTATCGGAATGTTGTGTGAAATTTTCAGGTTTATAAACTATGTCTAAAGATATACGTATTGAAACAGATGCTCTTTTACTTAGGTTCTTTAACTCTAATGATATTAAAAACATATTTAAATTAAGCCAAGAAGAAGATTTAAAAAAATGGATTCCTGATCAAGTATACAAAGATGAAAAGGAAGCCAAAAATGTATTAAAATATCTAATTTCTGCTTACAATCAACCTATTTCACCTGCTGACAAACCTTTTGTATTGGGAATTGAATATAAAAAAACAAATGAAATTATTGGACATGTTGGTCTTAGCCCAATAGATAATGGAATTGAGATTGGTTATGCTATTGGTGATAAATATAAAAGACAAGGTTTTGCTACAGAGGCTGTTTCGGCAATTTCTTCTTGGGCTATTAAAAGTATAAATATTTCTGAAATATTTGGCATTGTCGCATCTGAAAATATTGCATCATCTAGAGTTCTTGAAAAGTCAAATTATATTTTTATCAAAGAAAAAAAAATGATGCATCATAATCTTTTAAAGAATGTAAAAATATATAAATATAAATGACAACCATAAACCTGAAAACAACACACAACACGACTTCATCACTTCGGAAAAGTCAAGCTTTCCCTGCGGGGCTGCGCCCGACATTCGACCTTTGGTCGAACGCTGCGGTCACTTTGTTCCCTTGCCTCGCTGACAAGTTTGCACATAGTAAACTTTGCTCGGTCTGATAAGTCGGAACGTTGGTATTCATAATGACCCAAACACGAAAAAAAAAGAATAAAAAGAATAGCATATTTATTGCGACAAGTTTAGACGGCTATATCACTGACAAAAATGGAGGACTTGATTGGCTGCATTCCATACCAAATCCCGATAATGATGATATGGGATTTGTGGAATTCAATAACGACATAGATGCTGCTTGTTATGGGACGAACAACATTCGAAACCTTTATTGGATTTGATATTCCTTGGCCATATGATAAACCCGTCTTCGCATTGAGCAAATAGCTAAAAGAAATACCAGAATTACATAAAGACAAAGCCTTTTTAGTCAAAGGAACTTTTAAAAAAAATTTAGAACAAATTCACGGAAAAGGATATGAGAGATTATACATTGATGGAGGAACAACAATCAGGATTTTTTTTAAAGCTGATCTGATTGATGAAATGATACTTACGACTATTCCAGTTTTATTAGGTGGTGGCTCTTCACTGTTCGGAGAGTTACCAAACGAACTGAAATTAGAGTTGATTGGAACAAAAACATTCCTAAATCAGATAACGCAGAGATATTATAAACGAAAAAATAATACGAAATGCCCTACCTTTCATACCTGAGATCGGTTGGCGATAATTAAAATAAGATTCATGTTATTTAAGTCCCCCCCTTTTTTTTTTAGATTTTTATCACAGGATTCTCCAGTAAATCATAAATCAAGTAAAGAGGAAATAGATGAAACATACAATCATAACGATTCTGGCGGTTACGCTTACAACAGGTGGTATGGCACAAGATCTTAAAACAAATACCATTGTCACAGACCTTGCTGCTCTGGCTTTCGGTGGGATTGCCGGTGAATACCGGCGCGTACCCACATCTTCTTAAATCGACGTAAGGCGCGTTCGAAGGATTCCTTTTCTCTTACCTGGGCTTCAACCACGTAAATCACCTCCAAAGGTGTCGTTTGTGGTTACCGAATTGAAGAAATTGAGGATGAATTTGAATTGTATAAAAGATGCAGACAAATGGAAAAGTTGATTGATGAATTGGCAAAAGGTCGAAAAATGGAGAATATTCTTAGATCACCAATGTAAACATTAAATCTCTTTGAATCATGTTACTATCGTCCTTTTCAATCTCCTTCCTGCCTCAATTTACCCTCTCCTAAAACATAGCTCACTTCCTGTACATGGGGTTTAAGTTTGACAGGTGGTAAGCCAGTGAATATTGTAATTTCATCATCCACAAAAAACTAATCAATTGAATATATCGAGAGAAAATAATCTTAATGGAATCGTTTAATAATACCAAACTGAACGAAAATATCCTAATAGCGATAAATGAAATGGGCTTTGAAAAACCCACCCTCATTCAGGCTCAGACCATACCCCATCTCATGTTTTCAAAGCAGGATCTTATTGCTACTGCCCAAACCGGTACGGGCAAAACCGGTGCATTTGGTCTGCCTGCAGTACATCTCACCCACATTGAAGAAAAGCAGACCCAAACACTGGTACTCTGTCCCACCCGGGAATTGTGCATCCAGATTGCTAAAGATTTGACCAATTTCTCTAAATATATAAACGGACTCAATATCGTAGCGGTTTATGGTGGAGCTAGTATAGATACTCAGACCAAAGCACTCCGTAAAGGTGCCCATATTGTTATCGGTACTCCCGGTAGGACAAAAGATCTCATCCGGCGGAAACGATTACATCTGGCAGATATTCGCCGTATCATTCTAGATGAAGCGGACGAAATGCTCACTATGGGTTTCAAGGATGACCTTGAGGCGATTTTGGCTGAAACACCGGAGAAAAAACAAACCATTCTCTTTTCAGCCACCATGTTTAAAAAAATCGTATCCATTACTAAAACCTATATGCAAAATCCTGTTGAAATTTCGGCTTCACGTGTGAATTTAGGTGCCGAAAATGTGAAACATATATACTTTATGGTTCATGCCTCTGATCGATACGAGGTTCTTAAGCGCATTGCAGATATGAATCCCAATATCTACGGTATTACCTTTTGCCGCACCCGTAAGGAAACCAAGGAAATTGCCAATAAACTCATGCATGATGGCTATAATGCAGATGCCATTCACGGTGATCTATCCCAGGCTCAACGGGATGAGGTCATGGGCCAGTTCAGAAAGCGCAAACTACATATGCTGGTGGCTACTGATGTGGCTGCCCGGGGTTTGGATGTAAATGACCTGACCCATGTAATCAACTTCAACCTGCCCGATGATGCTGAAATTTATGTACACCGCAGCGGCCGAACGGGTAGGGCTGGCAAAAGTGGAATTTCCATTGCCATCATCCATACGCGTGAAACCCGCAAGATCAGGGAAATTGAACGGATATCAAAAATATCGTTTTCTAAAGAACGGGTTCCCAGTGGGAAGGACATTTGTCAAAAACAGCTCTATGCCCTAATAGATAAAATTAAAAAAGTTGACGTTGATGAAAATCAGATCGAACCTTTTCTCCCCACCATCTATGAGAAGCTGGAATCATTGGATAGAGAGGAACTCATCAAGCATTTTGTATCCGCTGAATTCAATCAGTTCTTGACCTATTATAAAAATGCTAAGGACATCAATCTTTCCAAGAGCAAAAAACCAAAGCAAAAAGATCAACGGGAAAAACTCAGTCGTAAGGAACGCCAATGCTCTACCTTTGAGAGCTTCTTTATTAATGTGGGTAGTAATCATAATGTGAATCCTGCCCGTTTAATGGGCATTATAAATGAAGGTTTGAATTCCCGTGATGCCATGATCGGCAGGATCGATGTGATGAAAAAATTCTCCTTCTTTGAAATTGATGCCAGTAAAAAAAATCAAATCATTAAATCTCTCAATGGTAAAATTATCGGTGGTACTAAATTATCTGTTGAAGTGGCAAAAGAAAAACCTGAGTCCGATCTATCTTTTTCAAAGGGTAGATCATCCCGCTCAAAAGGAAGAAGTAAAAAGGAAGATAGAAAACGCAGCAAAAAAAAACAGAGTGGTTCCAGAAGACGAAAAAAATAATAGAAGATAAAACTCACCAGTATTAATATGAAATATCTACCTTCCTTTCTTCCTGCATTTGCTTTTAGACAGAGCAGGTTTAATGGTTGGAATTATCTTAGTTATTTCCTTAGGTTGGATAGCCTGCAACAGATGGGATACTTTTAAAACTCTATTCAAATAATTTGTCCCTCATCCCCTCTGGTTTAAACTATGGGATTGACTTACATAAAAAAATTGTACAACTTCATATAGCCATGAGAAAAAAAATATTACTTATTAGTGCAACCTCACGCAACAATTTAACCTTATCAAATAAAATACAGGAGATTACTGCAAACCTTGATGTTCAGTGTGACCTTATAAATCTGGAAGAATTTGAAATCCCCCTCTATACTCCTATTCAACAAAAATCCGGCACCCCCTTACCAGTCCAGGAATTAATTCCCAGGTTTATTGATGCCTCAGGATTTATTATTTGTGCTCCTGAATACAATGGCAGCATTCCTCCTATTTTGACCAATTTAATTGCATGGATTTCTGTATCAACAGATAAATGGAGGGATGTATTTAATGGGAAAATAGCATTAATCGGGACACATAGCGGTGGCGGTGGTAACAATTTTCTGCAGGCTATGAAAATTCAGTTGGCACATTTAGGAGCCATAGTTTTACCCCGAAATATTGTAGTTAACAGCTATGCTGAATTTAATCCGGATTCAACCAGAGAAAAAATTAAACAACTTATTGAGTTATTGTAATTTATCTTCCTTTATTACTGCATTCATTTTTCTTAAATTCTAAAAATTCTCACTAATATAAGGTTGAATATCAATCTCAATAATTCCCTATGGCTTACAACTAAACCATGGCTCGGATAATAAATCACCATCAAAATATTTTTTATCTTCTACGCCTTTAATTTCTTTGCCGGCATCAACAGCTTTTTGATACCAGTGAATACAATCCGGATTGTTTCCTAATGCTGCATAGGCTCTTGCTTTGGACTCGTAAGCATAAGCTAAATCAAAATCTTTAAACTCATGCTCTGTAGTTAAGCGCATGGTTTCATCTGCATATTGCAATGCTTCTTTCCCCTTGCCTAACACAGCATATACACGGGACATCATCCAATACCCCCGCTGTTCATTTACAGGTTCAAATTTAGGTGATTTCAGCCAATGATATAATGATGCTTTTGCAAAATGTATCATGCGTACATCATCCTGCTCATTACGGTCATCATTACCTAATAAATTCCATGTCTGGATATTCATTTCAATACCCATATAATGGTGCATCTTGTCAGCGTCGGTGTATTCACTCACCTTTTTCTCCTCCGTTTGTGTAATAGCTGTTGCCAGAATAATAAAAATTATAACCCAATGGCTAATCTGACTCATTCAACAAATACAATTTCAGATTCCAGAACGCCCCAATCTGTATAGGTTTTTACCTTCATTTCTCCGTCTTTTGACCAGTAGAATAAATCCTTCTCTCCTTTTCTTCCTGAGGCAAAGGATATAGGTTTGTCAAAATCATCAGGTAACTCTAATTTCAATGCTGCACCGGTAAATCGTGAGACGGCTCTGGATTGGCATGAATTGATTATTAATAGTCCTGCAATCAGGATGCTGAAGAGTAAAATTCTCTGCATTATTAATTCCTTTATTTATTTTCTGTAGTATCAGAGGGAGCAAAAGTATCTGTATCACACTGCACGCATGGATTGGCAAAGACTGACAATTTATGAACATGTCTGGTGGTAAAACCATCATCATCAATGACCAATATAACCAATTCATGCTCCCCTTTATCCACATCACGGGGTGTCCATTTAAATTGATGGGCATATTCTGAAAGATGGTAATAACTAAAGGTGGCAGAATCAATTCTAAGAGCGTCCGGCCGGCTCAGTTTTCTGCCATACATATCTTTTGCTGTGAGAAAAACTGAATACTCCAGCCCTGAAAAAGCTTCGGTGGGTAGGTGGCTCATAAGCTGCGGAGCATGATATGCGTAAATCTTAAAGGGAATGATCGTCCCCTGTTCCCCATGACCATCTTTCACTTCAAGCTGAAAATAATGCAGGCCCAAATCCTTCTCTTTGGGCGTCCAAAATAGTCTGCCGGAAAATGGATTTAATTTCATTTCTGAAAACAAAGAATCCAAGTGAAAAGAAAGTGTGTCCCCCTTATTGGGATCATGGGCAGTTAATACATAATCAAGCGTATCACCAATTGCAATGTTTATACTATCAGGACTGGTTATCACTGGAAAAGTATTTACAAACAAAGGAAATTGCTGGAGAGTTTCTTCTGCTCCGTCACTGGCTACCACTTTAATTACATGTTCGGTTTCAGTACTGTCATCTGTTGCCCAATGAATAGAATTATCATTGCTGATTTTCATATCTCCAGGCCCTTGAATTAGAAAAAATTCCACAACATTTTTCTCATCAGGGTTGCGTGTATGCATTTTATTCTCATCTGTAGCGGTGAATTGATAAATGAAAGTGTCCCCTCTGGCAACTACTGTTTCAGGTTCACTGGTAAATACCGGAGGAGCATTTACATAGATGGAGCCTTCCCAGAGCACCGTATCAATCCCATCATCGAGTTGAATTGAATAAGGATGGTGCCCAAGTCCTGTGCCGGTCCAATCCAACATTCCCTGGTATGAAAGGTGCATACCTGTAGGACCTTTTATCAAGTTCCACTCCAAAGTGGGATTTTGATTTAAGTCAAAACTTTCCAAATTAAAATTCAGCTTTTCATTTTCATGAATATAATGTACATCCGAAAGTCGGGATGAAATTACCGGAGGAGCATTTACATAAATTTGATAATCAAATTTTGAAACGGCAATGCCATCTGTCACCTCTACAGAGAAATCATAGTTATCCACTTGAGTGGAAAGAGGAACCCAGTCAATTCTTCCCGTGCTGTCAATCCTCATATTTTCAGGAGCATTGATTAACTCAAACTGATAAGTATTTGACGGCGGTGTCTGCATTAACTCTAATTGAGTTGAAAACAGGGAGTTGATGCTGGCATTGAATCGGGTTTGATTTTTAGATAAATCTATATGAGGATGAACACTAATCATTATTGAGACAGAGTCTGAACTGAACCCATCTGAAATGACTAATTCAAATTCGTACTCTCCGGGGTTAATATCTGGTTGCCATAAAAACTCAGCTTTGTGTTGAATAATTTTCGTGTATTCAATATCAACATAATGTGTATCTAACGGAATTATTTCTTCCGGCATTGTTGTAGTGTCTTCAAAGGCAAGTTCCAAGGTGAGGGTATCCGGCACTTCAGGAATTACTGCAATTGTATCTTTAACTGCAATTTCAGGCGGTGGGACAATGGTGGTGTCTTGTGCAGCTTCCAGCGAATCTAAAGGAACCCAAACATTTCGTCCGTCCACCAACACCTTTTTATGTGTTTTCAATTTTTCCTGATACTCCTGTTCTGAAGTTTTAAACTCTTCCACAGATTCTTCAAGTTTTTTCTTTTTGAAAGGGTCTTTCTCTTCTTCAATTTTTCCTTCAGTAAATCCTTCAAATTCTGTTTGGACTGTATCCACATATTCAGGCTCTGGTTCGGGTATATCAACCACTACTGTATCCTCCGGAGCTTCTTCAGGAACCACTACAATTGTATCTGTAATGGTAGTATCCATCTCAATTTCTGTTGGATCAGGGGGAACTAAAATGGTATCTGGTGGCAGCATTCGAAAGATGGCATCTTCTCTGCCAAAAATTTTTCTGGCGGAAATGCGTGTGTCTGCATTGTTATCCTTAACGGGAATCTCCCATTTAAAGAGCTCTCTGTTTACAATGGTAACATGGGTTTTCCTGTTTTTAAATTCTACAGGATCATTCACATAAGTCAAAAATGAATAGTTTTTGGTCACAATGGATTCAGATTGACTGAGTACTTTTTTCCCATTGACTGATTCCTGAAACAGATCCCCCTTTTTACGCATTTCCAAAGCATAGGAAAGTTCATGATACCCCAGTTGAGATGGGTTTGGAGTCCATTTCAGGGCAGGGACAGTATTATCAATTTTCATTCCTGCAGGCAGATATTCTCCGGTGAATGCTACAAATGCCATATCAGGCTCAGGATGAATGGGATGTGAAAAGTCTTCTCCCCATGGGATTAGAAAATCAGGATTCCGGTAATAGATGCGTTGAACTCCAAGGGATGGAGGAATTTCTGAAATGCCGGCATTTGTCAGGGGCGACACCCAAATTTCCGGGTTCACTTCGTTTTGTGTAAAAATTAGATTTCCCGAGGATTCAAGTACATGAACCCGCTTATAATCACCATGTGTAAATGGTGGTCGTTCAAATTCGGAGGATAGCAGAGAATGAGTAAGGGGATCAATGCTGTAATGTGCAATTTTTCCTGATTTACTGATTCCGGTAATAAAGATTAAGCCATTATCGGGGTAGATCACCAAATGCTGCAAATTGCTTTCCGATAATGATATTGTATTTTCACCCCAGATGTCACATAAAAGTTCCGCCTTTTTACTTACCATTACCAGATCATCCCTGCCGTCAAAGTTCATATCTACTCCCATTGGATGGACTGCGCTCAGGGCGGGGAAATTTTCGATATTTACTGCAGCTTCAGACCCATCAGAATGTATAATCAGGTTTCTTTCAGGACGGAATTTTTCCAATAGCAATATATCTTCCGATTCATCATTGTTAAAGTCGCCGGGAATAACTTCCACCAAACCAATAGAAGCAGAAAGAAACTCTTTTCCCAATTGATCCAGAATGAAAATATTTTCATTAATGTAGGCACAAACTAATACCATGGGGTTGGGACTTCCTTGAGTAACAATGAACATTTTCTCCCCATTAACATCTGGCTTTAGGGGTATCAGACTGCGGGGATTGTTAAGGTTAACTGTAAGGTTCTCAGGTTTTAAAATGCTTGGATTCTCTCCATAAATTCCCAAAAAATCTGAGTTGAAAACATAGAAGATGTTGGGATCGCCTTCCCTGTATGCTGCAACAATTAATTCCTGTGAACCGTCAAGTTCAAAATCTGACAGGATGCCATCCACAAAATATCCGGGATGGTTATCCGGTAGAGTATATTCCCATAAAATTTTCACTTCAGTCTCAGTAATCTCAACATGATAAACTGATCTTGGTAGTCCCGAATCATTAAAAGCAATAAAATCAGGGTGCCCATTCATATTCATGTCACCTGTGTCAATACGGGGAATGAGGGGAATTTCCAGAGGAGCAGGATTAGCTGACAGGGTAGTGAAAGCGAAGATGAAGAAAAATATTCTTTCGCTGATCGTCATTCTGTTTTTATTGAAGGAATAATATCAATAAATTTAGCAGGATTCATCACATTAAACAAACCTAACAACACCCAAGATCGGGAATTAAATTTGGCTAAATATAAAAAAATTAATCTACTTCTACTGGTTTGCAGTATTATCGCCGCCCAATCGCATATCACAATTTACAACCAGAACAAGGCATTTGTTCAAGAACAACGAACATTGAAACTAGATAAAAAAGGGAAAAATTTAGTTCAGATTGACAGGATTCCAAAAAATGCTGACCCCGGCACCATTCTCATTCACGGAGGTGAAATAAAAGTGCAATTTATGAAATATACTTTCAACCCTGTTTCCACAACTTCATTATTAAATGCCCATATTGGTACTGAAATAGAATTGGTAAAGTATGGAGACAATGGAGACATTACTTTCTCAACCAGTGGGGAATTAATTTCTAATAATAGCTTTCCCATTTTTGAAATTGATGGAAAAATTGTGGTTGATCCGCCATACCACTACTTATTTTCTGAGATTCCTGAGGGAATTTCAGAAAACCCCTATCTCATGTGTCAATTGGATGCATCTACAAAAAATCTAGATTATCATATCAGTTACCTTACTTCTGATTTTGATTGGGAGGCTGAGTACTCTCTGATTTTGACTCCTGAGTCCCCGGGAAAGATTAACGGCTATTATGCTATTACCAATAATACACAATTAGAGTACAAAGATATTGATATTTCCCTTGTCTCAGGAGTTGTGGCGTTTCAAAACGAAACACCCAGAGGAAGACAATTTCAAAAGCGCATGACTGCTATGGCCTATGAATCACATGCAGAGGTCACCCCTGAGGTAAGTGAATCAGGAGAGTATGCAGTTTTTCATATTCCCAAAAAATTAACCCTGTCCCCTGATTCAGAAATACGCTATACTTTTATTGACGGGAAACAAGTTAAGGTAGATCAGGTATATCATATTTCCCATTCCCTTTCCCACATTAGAAGAAATTCACCGCCACACACTACGGGAGTCCCTGTTCATACCCGTTTTGAATTTGAAGCTGGTGCAGTGGGAAATTTTCAACTTCCTGCAGGGAGTTATAAAGTGTATCATCAAAAGAAAGGTAAACTAACTTTTTTAGGTTCTTCTCGATTCGGCATTGCTGAAAAAGATACCAAAATAAAACTGGAAACAGGAAAAGCTCATAAAATTCTCGCTCAATTTACAGTTGAAAACTTCAAATTGAATAAAGAAAGGGGCAAAGCTGTAGTTACTGCCCATTTTACAAATTTGAAGAATGAAAACGTTACTATTGAGTGGATTGAACAGTTTAGAGATGGCAGATGGTATATCGAAAAATCAGATATTGAAGAAGAAACTCTGGATGCATTCAATGTGAAGTTTTCAGTGGACATTAAGGCCAATTCCACCAAAGAAGTCACCTTCACTGCAATTATGGACAAAGACTAAGTAGTATCCGAACTCATTCTTCTGCCTGTAAAAAATAATGATTTCAACTAAATACAAACATATAATTTGGGACTGGAACGGTACCCTGCTTAATGATGGCTGGCTCTTTGTGGATGTAATGAATGACATCCTGGATAAGAGAAATATGCCCCTCTTAACCTTAGACCGCTATCGAGAAATTTTTGGCTTTCCCGTTAAGGATTACTACATCAAATTAGGTTTTGATCTGGAAGCAGAGCCTTTTGAAGAATCGGGAATGGAGTTTATTCATGCCTATGATAAAAGGCGCTATGAAGCATCCCTGTATCCGGAGGTACTTCCTCTGTTAAAACAATTGTTAGATGGTGGTATCAAACACTCCATCCTATCAGCACAACACCAACATTTTCTGGATGACCTGGTAGAATATTATGAGATCACTTCCTATTTTACCAGTGTGATTGGGTTAGACAACCACTATGCCACCAGCAAAATAGAAAACGGGAAAGACTATGTGAAGAAATTAAACCTTGATCCTCAAAATATTGTAATGATTGGCGATACAGATCATGATTTTGAAGTTGCAAAAGCTATGGGGGTGGACTGCATCCTTATAAGTCATGGTCACCATCATAAATACAGATTGGAGGCAACAAATGCAATGGTCGTTGATGATTTCACCTCCCTCTCCAATTTGATTAATCAATCCTCCAATCCCTTGATATTAAATGGCGAGAAATAATCAGTAGGGAACTTCTCATTACTACAGTCATTCTCCCACCTCATTAACATTTTCTCATGAAGGTGAATTTTAAGCAACTTTATATTTTAATTTTTTATTCTGTATTTGGTTTTTCACAGAATAGTGAACCACTTGATATTCTAGCTGGCAAGGCAGAAGCCTACTATATGAAACATGATTATACCAATGCCATCATTCTTTATGAAGATCTGTTAGCCGTGCAGGAAGTTTCCCTCGGGGAAAGTCATTATAATATCGCTCAAACTATGGAAAGGTTGGGGGAGCTTTATGCCATTGCAGGCATGAAAGATATTTCTGACTATTATTATAAAGAAGCGATCATTCTATTTGAGAAAAACTTTCAATCCCGCAAATCTGAATTGGAAGCACCAATCATAAATCTCATAAAAATATATAGCCAACAAAATGATTGGGAAATGGTTGAAAAGCTTCAAATTCAACTGCAGTCATTAACCCGAATATTTCAAGATGAGAAATTGGGAGATTCTCTTTATTCCGACCCTGAGGATTCACTCATAATAGCAATAAATGACCGTGCAATTGAACTTATGGAAAAAGGAAGATCATTTATTGCGGGGGATTTATATTATGATGCTACTCTACATTTTACAGAAGCTTTTAATTATCGCACGGCTAATTTACATGTGAACTTTTTAAAAGATTTTTTTCCGGAAGATTCTCTAATACTTGCAAACCTTATAGGAAGTTTTTCTCTTCAATTACAGGAGGATACTACCGGTACCCCCTACTTTTTTTCCGCTTTATTAGATACAAATACAACCACATCTTTAAATAATATTCGCCGGTTTATTGAACTACAGCCAAAAGATTTACGGGGCACATTATTATATGCCAACCTTCTTGTGCAAACCGGTAACTATTTTGAAGCCCTTTATCAGTTTAGAAAAATTCTATGGATTGAACCAAAGCAGTTTGATGCCCTTTTTGGCACGGCTAATTGTCTGTTTGAGATGTATGAATTTGAAGATGCAAAAATGGCCTTTGAGAAGGTATTGCAGGAGGATCCTTATCATCACACTACCTTCTATTTGTTGGGTTTGACCTTGATTGCGTTGGGTGAATTTCCAGATGCCATAGAAAATTTGACCCAGTCCCTCCTGTTGGACCCTGATAATAGTGAAACCTATTACAGATTGGGGGTATCCTATTTCCAGTTAGGGAAATACATACAGGCAAAAGAAGCCTTCAATAAAACCATTCAACTTGATCCGCAGCATGGCTCTGCTTACTATCATGCAGGAATTATTAATGAAAACATCATGGAAATAGAGAAAGCAGTGGAATCTTTTAAAAAAGGCCGTGAATTTGCACCGGAAATTGAAGATGTCCACTACAGGCTGGGTATGCTTTTATACCGAACCGGTGAGCTCAAACTTGCCATGGAGCCCCTTAGACAATATATTATTTTTCAGCCTGACAGCCTTCATGTGCTGGAAGCTCTGGGTGAAATTTTTATAGCAGAGAACCGGTTTCCTGAGGCAATTGACACGTATAACAGGCTGCATACTTTAAGACCTGAAGATTTATCCATAAACCTTGCCCTGGCAAATTCATATTGGCAGCTTCAGAAATTTGAACAAGCCAGAGAAATATATGAGAAAATTCTTCTCTTCGATGATGAAAATTATGAGGTGATGGCACGGCTGGGAAACATTTACAATGAAATGGGAGAATATAAAGAAGCTGAAATTATCTTTTTAGAGATTATTAATTGTACTCCGCCAAACATGAATATTTACTATCAGCTGGCGTTGACCTATGGAAACCAGATGAAATTCATGCCTGCCATTCTGGCATTTCAGGATGCTCTTCGCCTTGCTCCTGATGATGTAGAAATTAAATACCAGCTTGGTGTTGCCTACATGGAGTTGGAAGTTTTTAAAAAAGCCGCTCAGTATTTTGAGGACTATCTTAACCAACATCCCGAAGACGAAATCGCTTACTTTTTATTGGGAAGATGTTATTTTAATGAAGCTGACTACCCGGCTGCTCTCCTTGCTTTTCAAAAAGCTAAATCACTCTCCCATGAGGATGATAGAATTTTATATTACATCGGATTGTCCTATGCAGGTTTAAGCGAATATAAAGACGCTGCCCTTACTTTCCGTAAAGCTATAAAATTAAACCCTGAAGGGTCTGATATCTATTTTGCTCTAGGGCGATCTTATAACAAATTGAATAAGCCAAAAAAAGTGAAAGAAACTTTGGATATTCTCTATATGTTAGATCAGGAACTCTATAGTCAACTCTCTGCTGAACTCAAAGAAGACTAATTACATTCCAGGAAATTCATTTTCCAATTTCTCCCAGTTCTTTCTAAATTTCCACCCATTTTTTTAGATATATTATCTAAATAATATCAATCATCAAGGAAAAATTTAGGGAGATTCATGAAAATATTGGTGCCTCCGAGTGAGGGGAAAGCAAAGGTAAAACCAACTAAAACAATTTTTTCCACAACTAAGTTTCGTTTCGAACGAGAAGTGAATCAGGTCGTCCGCCTGTTAGAACTCATTGATGATGAAGATTTACGCTCAGTTTATGGTACATCCCCTGAAAAAGCAATGGGTTTCCATTTGCAAAACCAGGATATCTTCAACAGCCCTTGTGCTCCTGCGATTGAACGATATACAGGTGTAGTCTATGAACATATTGACTGGAAGACTTTATCTGAAAAAGCCAAAAACTTCATGGAAAAACATGTGTTTATTTTTAGCGGTCTTTTTGGACTGCTCACCCCAAAAACACCCATTCCTGATTATAAATTAAAAATGAATGTACTGTCCCTTCAGCATCATTGGAATCCCATTTTATCAGATGTATTGCATGAAGAAGAAGTTATAATTGATTTACTTCCTCAAGTACATCGCAAAGCCTATACCCCCAATAAAAAGAATGTCATTCAAGTTGATTTTCTAATTATCAATAAAGGTAAAAAATCTGCTGCAGGGCATTTTGGTAAAGCAGTTAAAGGAGAGTTCATCCGCTACATGGCAGAAAATAATATTACCAAAGTAGATGAATTTGGCGGATTTGAATTTGACGGTTTTAAGTGGGACGGCAGTTCGTTTGTAAAAGAAGAAAGTTAATTTCTCATTTTTCAGGGAACATTTTTTAGTCTTAAAGTTTAATAAACACTTTTCAGGAGAAAAGAGGATAATACTATGATACGAGTTGACAATCTCTCAAAGTCTTATGATGAAGTCAAGGCTGTTAAGTCTATTAATTTTGAATTAAATGACGGGGAAATTGTAGGGTTTCTGGGAGCTAATGGTGCAGGAAAATCTACAACCCTTAAAGTCATGACAGGCTATCTATCCCCCACCAGAGGGAATGTACATGTAAATGACCTGAACATTCTGGACAACACCCATGCAATTCAGAAACAAATCGGATACCTTCCGGAATTAAATCCACTCTACGGTGAAATGAGAGTCTATGATTTGCTTGAATTTACCGGAAACATTCGTAATGTGACAGGAAAGGCATTTAAAACAGCACTTGCCAGAGTGATAGATCAATGTGGACTGAAAGGAGTGATTCACAAATCAGTTTCTGAATGTTCCAAAGGATACAAGCAAAGAATTGGACTTGCCTGTGCTATGATTCACGATCCTAAAATACTCATTTTGGATGAACCTGTGACAGGATTGGACCCCAACCAAATTGTTGAAATCAGAAATCTCATCAAAGATTTGGGGACAGAAAAGTTGGTGCTTATGTCCAGCCATATACTGCAGGAAATCCAAGCTACGGTAAATCGCATCATTATCATTCATAAAGGTGAAATTGTAGCAGATGGTACCAATGAAGAGCTTATGAGCGGCTTCAGGGGGAATACTAAACTCACTCTGGAAGTAAAAAATGCTGAAGATGAAAGTATAAAAGGATTGACGGAAAAGATACCTTCCCTTAGTTTATTAGATGCAGAAGTAAAAAATGGTTCGCAGTTGCTGCAGCTGGAATATCCAAAAGATCAAGACCCCAGGGAAGCCTTATTTAAATATGCTGTAGATTCTAACTGGGTTGTTACGGAAATGAGCCCCCACTCTGCAAATCTTGAATCCATTTTCAGAACTCTTACCATGGAGGATAGTGCAATTGCGTAATGTAAAAACCATATATTTTAAGGAAATGAAATCCTATTTTAATAGCCCCATGGCATATATTTTCCTGGTGATATTCACTGTTATTAACGGATATTTTTTCACGCGTACCTTTTTCTTATTCAATCAGTCAGATATGCGGTCACTCTTTAATATAGTACCGCTGGTGTATCTGTTCTTCATACCGGCTGTGACTATGAGTCTCATCGCCAGAGAGAAAAACCTGGGGACGATGGAGGTCATGTCCACTCTCCCGCTGAAAGATTTGGATTTTGTAGCAGGCAAATTTCTGGCAGCCCTGAGCCTTGTGCTGACTGGGTTAGCTATTACCCTGGTGCATTTTTTCACCCTCACCCAAGTGGGTACCAATATTGATTATGGTGCAGTCTTTACTGGCTATTTGGGATTGGCCTTAGCAGGTGCCGTGTATTCTGCAGTAGGAACCTTTGCCAGCAGCGTTACAGATAATCAGGTGGTTGCTTTCATTATCGGTATATTTATCGTTCTTATCTTTTTTCTCATGGATAAAATGCTCATGTTTGTGCCCGTATCCCTTACAGGAATCATCCAATATCTCAGCGTTGACTATCACCTCTCAAATATTTCCAGAGGAGTAATTGACAGCCGTAATCTTATATATTTCGGCTCCGTAGTTGGGTTCTTTTTATTCATGACAGTACGCGTCTTAGAAACAAGGAAGTGGAGTTAATTATGGGTGCAACCAATAAAAATACATTCTTAACCTATGTGGGCATAGTGGGAGCTATTCTCATTCTCTTTAATATCGTTTCCAGAAATTATTTCTTCCGGTGGGATTTAACGGATAATAAAATGTATAGTTTATCCGAGTCCAGTAAATCAGTAGTTGGAAAAATCGAAGACCGCCTTACCATGAAGGTTTATTTTTCTGATAACCTTCCCGGTGAATATGGAAATAATCGTCGTTATCTGCAGGATATTCTGGAAGAGTATGCAGCTTATTCAAACGGAAATATTCATTTCGAATTTTTCAGACCTGATGATGATGAAAAAATGCAGGAAGATGCACAAAAATCAGGGATTCAACCGGTGCAACTTCAGGTGATTGAAAATGATGCTCTTGAAGTAAAACGGGTATATATGGGAATGGTCTTTCTTTATGAAGATGAGCGGGAAACTATTCCTGTCATTCAAACCACCACAGGATTGGAATATGATATTACTACGAAAATAAAAAAGTTGGTGGATACTAACAAAGAAACCATTGCCATTGCAAAATTTTCCGGTCAGGATGAAATCAAAAACGAAAATATTTCACAGATTCTGCGTGAACGCTACAATGTGAGAACTGCTGATCTAAGTACTACCATTGCAGAGGATGTTTCCTTGATTTTGCTAAACGGTGTTGAAGACTCCCTGAATGCTGATGAAAAGAAGAATCTGGAAGATTATCTTTCTCGTGGCGGAAATGTACTACTGGCACAAAACCGCATTAAAACTGATATTGCAACTCAGCAGGCAAACCCTATTATTTCTGACATTTTTGATTTGTTAGAAACCCATGGGGTTCATATTGCCCCTAATCTGGTAATGGACCAACATTGCGGAAAAGTGAATGTACAACAAAACCTGGGTTTTTTACGCATCCCCGTTCCTATGGACTACCCTTTCCTTCCCATAATTAAGGAAGAAAATTTTGATGATGATAATGCCATGGTGAATGGATTGGAAGCATTGAGACTCATGTTCCCCAGTGAGATCGTTTTGGATGACAGTTTGTTCGCACCTAACTCTCATATTACACCATTGTTTACCAGTTCAAACCGCTCTACCTCCATGGAAGAGTTTTTTAATTTGAGTCCGGACCCAAATGCTAATCCTGCTTTCAGACAGCTCAATGAAAAGGGGAAAGTATTAGGTGTTCTGGTTGAATCCACTGACCCTGAATCAGGATCAGTCAGCCAAATGGTGGTTATTCCTGATTCCAAGTTTATGGCTGATGATGGTGGCGGTGCTGCAGCAGAGAATCATATTTTCTTAATGAATGCAGCCGATTATCTCTTGGGGGACAGGGAGCTTATTTCCCTTCGGAGCCGTGAAATTACAAACCGACCATTGGAAGAGTTAGAAGATGGCGAGAAATCACGCTGGAAGTGGATTAATATTTTATTCCCGTCAATACTTGTGGTTGGATTTGGATTTTTAAGATTGAAAAGAGAAAATAAAAGAGCCCGTTTATTGGAGGAACTTTATGACTAAGAATTTACAAATCGCCCTCATTGTGTTGATAGTATTCACCGGATTGTATTTTTTAAACCGCAGTTCTCAGTCCAAATTGGAAAGTACATCTCAGGCAATTTTTACTGATGATCCTGAGGATATTTTTAAGTTTCTCATTCAAAACGGTGAAGAAGCCATTGAGTTGGCTCGTGCAGATACTACTTGGCGGATATCTGGTAATGATACCCTGAACATCAAATCCCGGTCCATTGATAATCTTTTTGATAAAGTTTTAAAAGTGAACCGTGGCACTATTATTTCTGAGAATCCTGAAAAATATAACAAATATTCTGTGGACGATTCTTCAGGAATTCACCTTGCTGTAATTAATGCGAAGGGTGAAACGGTTGGATATTATGTATTTGGCCGTTCAAAATCGGATTATTCCCGCAGTTATGTGCGTGTGGGGAATGATCCAAAGGTGTATTTGGCAGATCAAAATGTCACTTATATGTTGGCAACACGAGCCACCTATTGGGGAGAGAAGCCAAAGGAAGAAGAGCCAGTTCCACCTCCTCCACTTCCAAATCCTGCCATAACTGACACTACAGCCATTTAAGGAAAAGCCCCAAAACTTTGGGGCTTTTTTATACCTGTGCAATAATGCAATTTTATTGGAGACAGAAAAACTGCAGCACTTGAATGCCTGCTATAAATTTCATCCGATAGATTAAGCAATCCCTGGCCAACAGGTATGCTGTTTTGTAGTTCAGTTTGTGGTATTTAGGGATTATTCCGCCAGTGAACCCATGGGATCCCAAGGCGGAAGAGCAACTGCATCCCTGGTAAAAATATCCAACACCTTCTTTGGGAGGTATTTCTTATCAACCACTACCTCATACATATATTCATCAAACCAATTATCCGTCATGAGCAGATACCCTTTGTCGCCGCCTTCCTCACCCCAGCTGTTTTCTATACGCCATTTCAAGGTTTGATTCCCTTGTATATCCACGGCGGTGAGGAGCATGGCATGGGTCATGACTGAGTCACCATATTCAAGTTTGGTTTTTTTATCTATATTAAATTCAGTGCCAAACACCAAAGGCCAGTCATATAAATCCATATCCATGACACCTACTTTTCGGTGGAACATCTTAGACACATCGCAGCCAAACCACACCGCTTCTCCTGCTTTAATAGATTTTGCCGTTGCCCGCTTCATTACCTCAATCTCAACATTGGCATAGGAGATATCCTTTCCACCATGTACATTTCCCAAATAACTTACTGTATAATGTTCATTCATTTCCTTGTTGGACATTGGGCAGTGAATAAGACACAATTTTTCATTTAAATCTACATCAATATGCTTTTTATAGAAGTCCATGGGTGTCAGATTTGAAATGCGTTTGAACTTTTTCTTTTTATCTCGGAACTGCCAATCAAAGGTTTCCGGTGGAGTACCCAAACAGACACAGAGCATAGAATAGACAACAGCAAGCATGGACTCCTTTTCCTTGCGCAGGTCAGTAAGTTTAGCACCCTTAGTGTGCATTTCTCTCAAGGAGGCGGCAAATTCTCTTAACTTTCTGGTAATAAAGCGGTTCATCATTCGGGAGTGACTGCTTTGAAAAGACTCCGGCATGGCTGACTGAGGCATGGTACCGTATTTTTCCATGAGGTTTACAAACATATCCCACTGGCCACCATCCTGAATAGGCTCTGAAACCAACCACATCATGAGTCGGCTGTCATAGGGTTCATCTAAGGTAGAAATAATATTTTCTAAAAAGTAATTTGATTTTTCTAATTTATCGCAAAACATAAAATAATTTTGTGAGAATTCAAATTCTTTCAAATTATACTTTTCACAAATAGCAAGACGCATAAGGTTTAAGCCGGCAAAGCCCCAGCAGCGACCGCTTGCTTTTTGGTTTGTCACTTTTTTCATTTCATTAGGAATCACATGAGAAAAGGTATGGTCAACCTGCCGATATGCATCCCAGTTCATGGCAACATCCATCATGCTGCTGCGGGTGAGGGCATTACGGGATAATCTCAATCCCGGATTAGTCTTATAAGTTTTCTGGAAGGATTTAATATTGGTTGGTGATATGGCAGCTTTCATTTGCTCTCCTGATTTTATTTAGTTTTTATGAGCCACCGAGAGGAGTCGAACCTCCGACCCACGCATTACGAATGCGTTGCTCTGCCAACTGAGCTACGGTGGCAATGATTTGAATTAACTGCTTGTCCATCGTCAATCTGTATTCCAAACGATTGATATATAGTTTACAAAGAAGGAAGCTGCAGTGGTCGTGAAATTTACCTGATAATTTATAAATTAAGTTGAGATAATTTTTATGGAATTAATAGATATTATAGCTATTTGCAGGCTTGTATATTTTTTATGGTTATTTAGGTAATTTTTGTGGAATATATGTATGGACAATAGCAATACAATATAGGAAAATAAAAATGGGAAAATCAGCAACGATACAGGCAAGAATTGACCCAGTCATTAATGCGAAAGCTCAGGAAATATTTAATGCGCTGCATATTTCTATGTCTGTAGCAATTTCGCTTTATCTCACACAGGTTGCTCTGCATAAGGGGCTTCCCTTTAAAGTGGAAATACCCAATGAATTAACATTACAAACATTAATAAATAGTGAGGACGGAAAAGAGCTTCATGAAGTTGATTCTGTGAAAGACCTTTTTAAGGAACTCGAAAAGTGCAACATGCTTTCCAGCTTGTTGTAAATTGAGAATATTTCTTAAATTGATATTAAGCCAATGCGTCTGATTCTATTCATAACACTCATTTCCCTTTGTTTCTCTGATGATGATATTTTCCATATTGAATATAGTGAGGGGGTTACTACCGAAACCACCCAACAACCTGAACAAGTATCTGAAGAAACAGAATTATATTCTGGTAGATTAGATTTAGCTGCTGTTGATTGGTGTACTGGTCCAGATGATTTTAGTAGCGATTGTTGTGCATTACAAAGTCGCAAGTATGTCGTACCATCGGAATCTGGTCTGACCGAACATCATTATTGGGGTCAAGATGATGGTTCTGGTACTTGTGATGGTCATATACCTTTTAACATTTCTAATACATCTTTTGGTGTTAGCGCATTTTGTTGTGTTCATAACAATCCTCCAGGAGGGATACCTACAATTGCTTGGGATGAAGATTCTCCAACTGGCTTTGCGGGTTTTTATATTAATACTACCGGTTGGGATACAGCATTATGTGATCCATTTGAGAATGGAGGTACTGGATTAAGTACTATTAGATGGAGGAATAATACTGAGTCTAATGAACCACCATATTATGAAGACGATGATCCACCAGCATTATTTGAGGGTTGTAATTGTACCGATATAAACCCAACAACATATTGTGGTGGTACAATAAAATCTTGGGAAAATAATTTAGCAACAGACGATGTATGGAATACTTGTCAAATTGGAGATGAATGTGGTGTATGTGGAGGATCAGGCATCCCTGAAAATGAATGTGACTGTGATGGAACAAAAATAGACGAATGTGGTGTATGTGGTGGGGATGGTATAATTGAACCTTTTTGTGATTGTGATGGTAATACATTAGATTGTAATGGCATCTGTGGAGGTGATAATCTACATTGTGTGGGTTGTATATACGAAACTGCCTGTAACTATGACAGCCTCGCCACCATAGATAATGGTACTTGCGAATTTGCTGAATACGGCTATGATTGTAATGGAAATGAATTGTCCATAACTGATAGCCAACTACCTTATAGTTACAACATCAATTCTATCTACCCCAACCCCTTCAATCCTATAACAACCATCTCATTCTCAATCCCACAATCGGGGCTTGTGTCACTTAAAGTTTACAATATATCAGGCAAATTATCCACCACCCTAAAAGATGAATATATGAATGTTGGTTATTATGACATTATTTGGGATGCTTCTAATTACCCTAGTGGAATCTATTTTGTGAAGATGGTATCTGATGGGTTTATTCAGACAGAGAAGGTGGTGTTGGTAAAGTAAATGAAATTGGGTTGTAATATCTTGATACAACTAATATATAATATTCGTTTTATACCTCTGGTCTAAACTTTCACCATGTATCCAAGGCAATTATTCTTTAATAAATGACTGTTGTCCTTGCCTGCCGGTCGGCAGTTTCACAGGATAATCAAAAACTAAACCTCCGCTCTCCAAGAGCAAACCATACACCC